>JAHWKQ010000200.1 GCA_019347785.1 Actinomycetota bacterium | reverse complement strand
TGTACGCCGCGGCGACCCACTACGTTTCGATGTCGTGCGGCGAGGGCTGGGATCAGGTGACGATGGAGGCCGCTCTCGCCGGGCTCCGCCTCATCGTCCCTCGCCACACGGCGTACGTCGAGTACCTGGACGAGGGCGACGCCGAGTTCGTCCCGGCCGCGCTCGTGCCCGCCACCTTCCCGGGCCGGACGGGCGCCGAGGACCGGATCTTCTTCGAGGGCCTGCGCTGGTGGCTGCCCGACGAGGACGCCGCCGCCGAGATCATCCGCGGGGCGATCGACGGGCACCGCGCGCGCCTGCCGCCGCCGTCGGCGACGCTCGCGTCCACGTACACGTGGGAGACGGCGGCGCGGCGGCTGCTCGACCTGCTGTAGCTCAGCCCGCGACGAACGCCGGCCCGCTCGCACCCAGCACCGGGATCGGCTTCGGCACCGGGTAGTAAGCGAGCGCCTGGCGGATCTTCTCGGCCATCGCCTCGACGCGATCGTTGGGCCCCGCGCACGACGTGATGTGCAGGTGATGCTCGCGCGAGAACGTGTTGCGCCCGTGGTACTGGTAGAGGTACAGGTGGCCCATGCCGCCCACCCGTGCGACCGGGACCGTGTGCCAGAGGTGGTCGACGAGCACCGAGTCCTCGCCCCGGCTGGAGTACGGGCCCGTCTCGGGGTAGCGGAACCGCTCGTCGCGGCGCATCATCACCGTGCCGGGGAACAGCTGCCACTGGTCGGTCAGCGCGCCGTTCAAGGTCCAGTCGATCCAGAAGATGAGCCGGTCCTCCTCGAGGTATTGGAGGTGGTCGGTGAGGAAGCACGCGTCAGCGCCCTCCTGCTCGAGCGCCTCCGACTGCTCCGCCAGCCGGTTGGGGTGGCTGAGGTCGTCGTCGTCCCACTGGCAGAGGATCTCGCCGGCCGCCTCGTCGAGGGTCAGGTTGCGCAGGGCGCCGAGCGTGAGGCCCGGCTCGGCCGGCACGACCCGCACACCCGCGATCGCGTGCTCGTCGACGAAGCGCTCGAGCGCGGCGCGGTAGTCGCCCGTTCCCTCCGAGACGACGATCAGCTCGCGCTCGGGATAGGTCTGGTCGCCGAAGCAGCGGATCGCGCGTAGGGCGAGGGCGAGGCGGTCGCGCGTGACCATCAGGCAGCTGATCGCCGGCGCGCGATGGCCCGCGAGCGAGGGCGCGGGGCGGCGGGACACCTCCTTCGCGGTGATCGGCTCGTCAAGGAACCGGGTGCGGGCGAACCCCGCCGCGCGCCACAGCGCGGCCCGGTCGGGTGACTCACCGGCCTCCGCGTAGAGCGAGGCGCGGACGCACAGCGCCGAGTCGCCGGTGAGAGTGGGGCCGCGCGCGTCGTGCTCGGCGGCCGAGGCGGCCGGCTCCGCAGCGCCGCGCCGGCCGCCGGGGCCGTACAGGAGGGCACAACCCGCGTCCTCGAACGCGTGGCGCACTGCTGCGACCGCCCCCGGCCCGGCGAGCCTGTGTCTGGGCGGGAGCAGCACCACGACGTCGTCGGGCGCGCACTCGCCGGGGACGCGGCCGGCGTCGGTCGCGGCCACCACGCTTCCCACCGTGGCGCCCGGCTCGTGCGGGTGGCGGGCGTCGAGGCTGTAGCGCCGGTTGGCCACGACCTGGGAGACCGCGCCGTCCGGCAGCCGCTCGCTGCGCAGGAGCTCGTTGTTGGTGGCGACCGCGGCCTCGTGGTCGCCCACGTAGAAGGCGGCCACGGCGTACTCGACGGCTAGCAGGTAGTCGTAGACGGGGCGCTCGACGAAGAGCCGGTCGCGGCCGGGCGCCGGGATCCGCATCGCGCGCCCGAAGAACATGTGCGCGAGCGCGTACTCGCGGCGGCGCTGGTACTGCAGGCCGATCCGGAAGAGGGGGCCGGCTCGATCGGGCTGGAACTCGAAGGCCGCGAGGTAGGCCTCGAGCACCTCGGCCCACGGGTACTCGAGGGCCTCCATCAGGAGCGCGATCTGGTAGAGCGCGTACCAGACCTCCTCGCGCCAGCCGGCCATCTCGGCGCGGCTCCGGTACCAGCGCAGGGCGGACTCCATGTCGCCGGCGTCGCGATAGCTCTGAGCGAGGTAGAACGCGTAGCGGGAGTTCTCCGGCTCGTCGATCAGCGCCTCCTCGAGCCGCAGCGCGTCGCGGCGATAGGTGCTCGGGTCGCGGGCGCGGCAGCCGTCCTGGTACGGGACGGTGCGGATCCCGTCCAGCTCCCCCTCGGTGCTCGCCTGCTCGCACGTGATGTACTCGTGCAGGACGCCCTCGTAGCGCCACTTGAGCGCGTCTCGGACGAGCTGGCGGCGGGGGTACGTGCAGGCGCCCAGAGAGACCTCGACGAGGTACGCGTCGGAGGTGAGGTGCGTCAGGCTGAAGTCCGGCTCCAGCTCGACGACCTCGTCGGCGTCGATCACGAACACGTAGTCGGCGCGTCCGCGGGCGTGCTGGAGCGCCTCGGTGCGGTTGCTGGCGAAGTCGCGCCAGGGGCGCTCGATCAGCTCGCCCGGCAGGTCGGCGAGGAGCTCGCGCACGATCTCCTGCGTGCCGTCGGTCGAGCCGGTGTCCACGATCGCCCATGCGTCGATCAGGGGCCGGACCGAGGCGAGGCAGCGGGCGATGACCGGCGCCTCGTTCCTGACGATCATGTTCAGGCACACGGTCTGGCCGTGACGGTTCACGCCGGTGCCTCCTCAAGCCGGTAGCCGCCGCCGGGCACGCCGACGACCGCATAGCTGCGGCCGATCGGGGTGACGCGGGTGCGATCCGGGGAGAACGGGTCGAGCGGGTCAATCCAGACCGCTGCCAGCGGCTTGACGCTGCCGCTGTCCGTCACCGGCGAGGCCAGCAGCGCCGCGAAGCTCAGGCGACCGGAGTCCGCGCCGGTCAGGGCCACGACGAGGCCCTGGCCGGGCTGGCCGGCCGCATCGGTGAGCCCCAGGCCGTCCGGGAGCGCGGTGATGCGCAGGTCGGCCGCGACGCCGAGCCCGGGCATCCCTTCGGGCATGACGAGCGCCGAGTCTGCGGTCACCGCTGGCCTGCCGTCGGGGCCGAGCCCGATCGGGACCGCACCGCGGAGCTCGAACGGCGCCGACATGGCCCATGCGAGGCCGCGGTCGACGGTCAGCGCGCCGCGCAGGCCGGCCTCGAGCCCCGCGGCGCCGCCCTGGGGCAGCGAGTCGACGAACGCGTGCCAGCCTACGAAGTCCGGCGCGCCCTGGTCGGCCCACGTGCCGGCGAACGGGATCGTGTCCGGTGCTCCGGTCGTGCTCCAGAGCAGGAACAGGAAGCGCGGGCCAAGCGGCGGGGCGTAGAGGCCGGTGCCGGCGATGCGCGTCAGGTCCATCACGTGAAGGGCCCGCTGGGCCCTCTCGGACCCGTCGCGTTGACGGCTCGGCTGAGCGCCCAGATGAGATCGGCCGCCGGACCCCTCGTCCCCTGGTGGATCTGGAGGGAGAGCTGCTGCATGACCGCATTGACCCCCATTCCAGACGGGCCGCTCGGGCCTGGGGGACCCGTCGGGCCCGGCCTGCCGGTCGGGCCTGGCGGACCGGTCGGGCCCGGCGTGCCGCTCGGGCCCGGCTTGCCGGTCGAGCCGGGCGGTCCCGCCGGGCCGGGCGTGCCGGTTCCGCCGGGCGGTCCCGTCGCGCCAGGCCTGCCGGTCGGGCCGGGTGGGCCTGGCGGACCCGTCGGGCCCGGCCTGCCGGTCGGGCCTGGCGGACCGGTCGGGCCCGGCG
>JAHWKQ010000199.1 GCA_019347785.1 Actinomycetota bacterium | reverse complement strand
GAGCAGGTCGTCGGCGACCGGCCGCGGCAACGTGACCAGGCCACTCATGAGGACATGCGAGCACGCGCCGCCTGGATGACCCGCCGGCGGAAGTGGTGGGCCACCACCTCGCTGGCTGCCGGCAGCATCGCCTGGAGCGCTCCGACCATCCGCTCGGCGACGACGCCGGGATCGGCTTCCGACCCGACGATGGGGTCCTTGACGTAGCGCGCGAAGAGATCCACCGCCCGCTCGGCGATCTGGCGCATCGCTTCGTCGTGCTCGCGCGCCAGCGCCAACAGCTCGCTGAGGGGCACCCCTGCCTCGAGGAGCATCAAGCCGGCCGACACGGCGTCGGCGTCAGCCTGCGTCCACGGCGCCGAGGAATCGTTGCGCGGCACGAGGATGCCCTCACGCTGCAGGGCCTCGAGGACGACCAGCGAGATCCCGGTTCGCTCGGCCAGATCTGCCAGCGTGAGGTCTCGCTCCCCGGCCACGTCGGCAGGGTGAGCGTCGGCGAGCGCGTCGGAGAGCGCCGCCTCGCGGTCGTCAGCGCCGGGCACGGGCAGCGAGTCTAAGCGGCCCCCGACCCGGCGCCGGCCTACAACGTCACCGCGAGCACGTACGCCGCGATCAGCAGCCCTCCCACGAAGACGATCGCGCCGGCGACACGCAAGACGAGGTGTCGTTCGTCCTCCTCCTCTCCGGCCCAGGGGGATCCGTCGACGCCGTCGGTGCCGGGCGTCACGCCGAGGGCCCCGATCAGCACGGGGGTCGCATCCGGGTCCTCGAACGCCGGGACGTCGAGGGCCGATCGCCCAGCGGTCAGGTCGGCAACCGGCACGCGGGCGTGGTCGCGTGCCGCCGGAACCTGCGGTGGCGCGGCGGCCGCGGCCTGCGTGGCGAGCGCTGGGGGCGTCAGCGGAGGTGGCGGTGGCGCGACCCGAGCGACCGGCACGGTCGCCGGCGCAGCAGTCGCCAACGAGGGCGGGGTGTGGCCCGCGCTCCAGGCGATGCGCAGGCCAGATGTCGGAGCCGGGACGGCTTGCGCGAACGCCTGAGCCACCCGCTCTCCTCCTCGAGCCGTCCGCATCGCATCGGTCGCATCGCCCACCTCCTCGAATCCCCTGCCGGGTTCACCCGCCAGGACGCGGGCACGATCGCCGCGCGTCACGACGACGTGTCCCAGCAGGCACCGCCCGTCGGCACCCACTGCCACGACCCGACCGCACATGGCGCAGGCCACGCCCGCGTGGGCCCCGGAACGGGTCCGGCCGAATCGTCCCATGGCTGTCAGTGCGCTCCTAGACTCCGCTGCCCGTGCGCTCAACGCTGTACTCCGCCGCGGTCGTATGCCCGATGACCGGGCCGCCGATCGCCGACGGTGCCGTGCTCGTCGAGGGTGACCGCATTGTTGCAGTCTCCGACCGCCGCAACCTACGAACCACTGCAGACCGCGAGCACCACGTCGACGGTGTGCTGCTCCCCGGGTTGGTGAACGGTCACACGGCTCTCGAGCACCACGACCTGGCGCATCTCGCCAAGCCAGGGCCGCACCATGCTTGGCTGTGGGCGGTGGAGCACGCCGCGCGCTCCCTGGACCGCGAGGCGTGGATGCGCTCGGCGCACCGCGGCGTGCTCGCGTCGCTGCGGAGCGGCGTGACCGCCGTGATGGACATCGTCCGCGCCGGACCGGCGGTTCCCGCGGCCGGTCGGGCCGGGCTGCTCGGCACCTCCTACGTCGAGATCGCCTGGGTGGACGCGCGCGAGCAGGACGCGGTCATCACCGCCCTCGAGGCGTCGCTGGCCCGTCCGGCTGCCGGCCGCACAGTGGGTGTGGCCGCCGCCTCGCCGGTGGCCCTGTCGAGCGGCGCCTTGTTCGCGCTCAGCGCGCTGGCCCGCAAGCACGGCGCACCGTTTCGCGTGAGCGCAGCGGTGTCCAGCGCGGAGATCACCGCACTGCGGACCGGCGAGGGGCCGCTGGCCGAGCTCGCCACCGAGATCGGCCTGGACGCCGAGTGGCTGGACGAACCGGTGCGCACCGGCGCCGTCGCCTACCTCGACGACGTCGACGCCCTGCACGGCACGCTGGCGCATGGTGTCTGGGTCGACCTGTCGGAGGCCCGCCGCCTGGTCGAAGCCGGCGTGGCGGTCGTGGTGGCCCCGCGCGCAGCGAACCAGCTGAAGGTCGGCGACCCGCCGCTCGAGCGGTACGCCGAGGCGGGAGTGCAGCTCGCCCTCGGCACGGCCAGCCCGGCAGCCGCCGGCGACTACGATCTCCTCGCCGAGGCAGCCGCTTGGGTCGCTGCCGCTCGCCGCCGTGACGTCGTGTTCTGGCCAGCTGTGACCGGCCCGACCCCGCTGGAGGAGCAGGCCCTGCGCCTCGCCACCGTCGACGGCGCCCGCGCACTCGGCCTCGGGCGGGTCAGCGGCATCCTCGAGCCGGGGCGGCGCGCCGACCTCGTCGGCGTCGCGTGCCCGGCCACGCCACAGACCGCCTACGCCGACGTGCTGGCAGGCGGCATCGGGCGCACCGTGCTGACCGTCCTCGGGGGTGTGCGCAAGGCGCGCCGGCACGACGCCGACGAGGCGTGGCCACCGGCAGAGGACGCGAGATGACGGCAGGCGCGTCGGCGCTGCCGGACCCGACCCCGACCAACGCCAAGGATGCCCGCCTGGTGCAGCGGATGTTCGACCGGGTCGCGCCACGCTATGACCTGGCGAACACCGTTCTGAGCTTCGGCTACGACCAGCACTGGCGCCGCGCGGCCGTTCGGGCGCTCGCACCACGGCCGGCCGACCTCGTCCTCGACGTCGCTGCGGGGACGGGACGGCTCGCCAGCGAGCTCCGGGAGTCGGCCTGCGAGGTCGTCGCCCTCGACTTCTCCTACCCGATGATCGCCGCTGGCATCGCCCGGGAGGCACGGACTCGGCCGGCCAGCGTGCCACTGGCGTGGGTCAACGGCGACGGGACGCGCCTGCCGTTCGCCGACGCGACCTTCGACGGGGTCACGATCGGCTTCGGCCTGCGAAACCTGCCCGCTCCAGGTGCGGGGCTGGCCGAGATGCGCCGCGTCACCCGTCCCGGGGGCCGCATCGTGGTACTCGAGTTCTCCACGCCGACCGATCCGCGGTTCCGGGCCCTGTACGGAGCCTTCCTCGCTCAGGGCGTGCCACGACTGGCTCGGGCCGTAGCCAGCGACCCGGCGGCCTATGCGTACCTGGCGGACTCGATCCGGGCGTGGCCCGACCAGCGTGCCCTCGCCGGCTGGCTCACCGATGCAGGCTGGCAGCGCCCCCAGTGGCAGAACCTCCTTGGCGGCGTCGTGGCCGTGCACCGCGCGTCCGCCTGAGCCGCCGCGCGTCGCGGGGGGACGCGGCACCAAACGGCGGCCGCCGGGCCGCTATGCTGGTGGGCCGCCGGGGTGGCGCCGGGCCCCTCGCAACTGCCCTGCGCGGCCTGAACGCCCCGAACGGACTCGGACGAGACGGCCCCCGCCCCGCTGCCAGCACGAGAAGCTTCCCCAACCAGAGGTGTCGCCATGAAGGTCGTGAAGTCGGTCGGTTCGCTGAAGAAGCGCCACCCCGACTGCCAGGTCGTCACGCGCAAGGGCCGCGTCTACGTGATCAACAAGACCAACCCGCGCTTCAAGGTGCGCCAGGGCGGCGTGCGGAAGGGCAAGAACAAGTTCCGCTAAGTGGTCATGGGAACTGGCGCCCGCTCCCGGTGACGGATGAAAATGGTGACGGGTCCTGGGCGGCCTGC
>JAHWKQ010000198.1 GCA_019347785.1 Actinomycetota bacterium | reverse complement strand
TCCGCGGCGTCGTCGCGCCGGGGCACGCCCGCGACCAGCTCGGCCGCGTCACCGAGGCGCTGTACCGGCTGTCGCCGGAGCTGGTCGAGAGCGACTACCGCGGCGCCTTCGCGCAGACACTGGTCCGCTTCCGACGGCGCTCGCTGCTGGTCGTGCTCACCGAGCTGGCCGAGCACGCCGTCGACCAGACGCTGCTGCCCGCCCTGCCGGTCGTGGCCCGTGACCACGTCGTCCTCGTCGCCGGCGTCCGCGACCCCGACGTGCAGCGCTGGGCGGCCTCGGTGCCGGTCGACCCCGGCGCCGCCTACCGCAAGGCGGCGGCCGTCGCCGCGCTGGCCGGGCGCCGGCGCACCGTCGCCGGGCTGCGGGGCGCGGGGGCGACGGTCGTCGACGCCCCGCCGGGGCGGCTCGGTCCGCGCCTGGCCGACGCCTACCTGCACGTCAAGGCGACCGGGCGCCTGTGAGCGGGGGCGCGGAAGCCTCGGCGTCCCCGCCGAGGGCGCCGGTGAGCCCGCGGCCGGCGGCTGCCCGGCCGCATCCGACGACGTAGGCCACGAACGCGGCCTCGGTCAGGAGGCCGATGCCGACCCGCGCCCACGTCGGCAGCCCCGACCCGGTGACGAACCCCTCGATGAGCCCGGCGACGGCGAAGACACCGGCGAGGCCGACGACGACGACGACGGCGCGGCGTCCCTCGTCGACCAGGGCCTCCGGGCGGGGCCGGTCGCCCGGGTCGACCAGCGTCCACCCCAGTCGCAGGCCGGCCGCGCCGGCCACGACCACGGCGCTGAGCTCCAGCAGGCCGTGGGGCAACAGCAGCCCCCAGAACAGTGGCTGGCGGCCGGCGGCCGCGAACAGGCCGGCGGCGACCCCCACGTTCGCCCCGTTGTAGGCCAGGACGAGGGCCGTGGGCGCGCACACGACGACACCGGCGGCGAAGGCCAGGATGCCCACCTGGATGTTGTTGGTCGTGACCGCCGACGCGAACTCCGCCGACGGCCGGGAGGTGTAGTAGTCGGCGAAGTCGCGTGTGACGTACGCCTCGCGGACGGCCTCGGGCCCGACGACCTCCAGCGCCGCGGGCGAGGTGGCGATCCATGTGGCCACGGCCACGGCCGGCAGGAACAGCAGCAGGGCGCTGGTGACCACGAACCACCGGCAGTGCCACACCGCGGCGGGGAAGGTGTCGGCCAGAAAGCGCCGGGCGGCCCGCACCGTGCGGGGACGGGTACCGTAGACGACGGCGGCGGCCCGCCCGGTCAGCCCGGTGAGGCGGGCCACGAGCGCCGGGTCGCGCAGGTACGTGCGTGCGTGGGACAGGTGCGTGGACACGCGCTGGTACAGGCGGACGAGCTCGTCGACCTCGCCGGCGCGCATGCCGCCCGGCGCCCGCGAGGCCCTTGTGACCAGCTCGTCGAGCCGGCGCCACTCCGGCTCATGCTCGGTGAGGAACCGGTCGATGTCGAGGCTGGCCATGCCCCCGGGATTGTAGGAGGAAGACGACGGCGGTGGGGACGGCGGACGGGCGTGAGGACGGGGCGTCGCCGGTGACCGGCATCGTCACTCCCGAGGCGGTTCGGCTGCAGTTCGACACCGCCGGCGTCGGCTCCCGGGCGGTCGCCTTCGCGCTGGACGCGCTCGTGCAGGGACTGGCGCTCGTTGCGCTGCTCGTGGCCGGCGGCCTGGTGGCCGAGGGCGCCGGCCCCGGCGTGCCCCCCTGGGTCGGGGCGACCCTTGTGGCCCTGCTGTCGTTCGCGGTGGTGTGGGGCTACCCGGTCTCGATGGAGACGCTGTGGCGGGGGCGCACCCTGGGCAAGGCCGCGATGGGCCTGCGGGTCGTGACGAGGGAGGGGGGCCCGGTGCGCTTCCGCCACGCCGCCGTGCGCGCCGCCCTCGGGCTGGTGGACTTCGTGGCCAGCTCCGGGGCCGTGGCGGTCCTGTGCGTCCTGCTCACCCGACACAACCAGCGCCTGGGCGACCTCGTCGCGGGCACGCTGGTGCTGCGGGAGCGCACCGGGATGGGGCGGCCCGCGCCGGTCGGGTTCGAGGTCCCGCCGGGCGCCGAGACCTACGCGGCCACACTGGACGTCTCGGCCATGACGACCGAGGACTACACGGCCGTGCGGGCGTTCCTGCTGCGCAGCCCCGGGCTCTCCGCCCAGGTCCGTGAGCGGCTGGCCGCCGAGCTCGCCTCGGCGCTGGCCGGGCGGCTGCGGCACGCCCGTCCGCAGGAGGTGGACCCGCAGGTCTTCCTCGCCTGCCTGGCGGCCCGGTACCAGCGCCGCGGCGCCCCTGCCCGTGACGCGACCGGCGCGGCCGGCGAGGCGGCGGTGCCGGAGCCGCCGCCCGGGGGGTTCTCGCCACCCGGCTGACCTTCACGCCGGCATGCGACCCCGCCTCAGGTGAGGAACTCCAATATCGCCGACGACACGGCGTCGGGATCCTCGAGCGTGACCCAGTGCGCGGCGCCGGCGACGACCCGCACGGACGTCACCGGGATCTGGCGGTGCAGCTCCTCGGTCATCGCGATCGGCGTGGACTGGTCGTGGTCGCCGACGACGAGCAGCGTGGGCTGTCCGATCTTCTCGCGGGCGATCGTCGGGGCCTTCGCCAGGGCCCGGCAGGCCCTGGCGTAGCTCGTCGGGTCGTTGCGGAGGAACAGGTCGCGCAGCAGGCCGGACAGCTGCGGCAGCCGGCCCCGGGTCCGCGGCGACAGCGCGCCGGGGAGCCAGTCGTCGACGAGGGCGTCCATGCCGTCGGCCTCCGCCCGCTCCGCGCGGTCGGAGTAGGCCTGCTTGGCGTCCGGTTCGAAGTGGCTGATGCCGCCCACCAGCACGAGGTTGTCGACCATCTCCGGTCGGGCGGCGGCCAGATGCTGGGCCACGAGGGTGCCCATGGAGTGCCCGATCAGCGTCACGGGCGGCAGCTCCAGCGCCGAGACCAGCGCCGCGACGTCCTCGGCCCAGCCCACCACGGACACGGCCTGGCCGCCGTCCGCGCTGCGCCCGTGACCCCGCAGGTCCAGGGCGACGACGTGATGGTGCAGTGACAGGCTCTGGGTGACCCCGTACCAGGCGTGCAGGCTCCCGCCGAGCCCGTGCACGAGCACCACGGGCGGGCCCTGGCCCACGCTGACGTAGTGGTGGTCGACCCCGTTCAGGCTGATGAACATCGGCGCTCCTGGTTGACCGGCGGCGGACAGGCTAGCCGACGGGACCGGTGGCACAGTGGACGCATGGGGCGTGCGCGCGACGTGGAGCGCTACCGGGAGAACCTCCAGGACGAGGTCGACAGCGCCGCGGTGTACCGGGGGATGGCCGAGAGCGAGGACAGCCCCCAGCTGGCGGACGTCTACCGGCGGCTCGCGGCTGCCGAGGAGCGCCACGCCGCCTTCTGGCGGGAGCGGATCGAGCGGGCCGGTGGCACCACGCCGCCATCGCGGCCCACCCGTCGTGCCCGCGCGCTGAGGTGGCTCGCCCACCGCGGCGGCGCCGGCCTGGTCCTGCCCACGGTCGCCGCCACCGAGCGGCGTGGCCAGACCATGTACGACCACCAGCCGGAGGCCGTGCCGACCTCGCTGCCGGCCGAGGAGCGCTCGCACGCGCGCCTGCTGCGCACCCTGCAAGGCGGCGGCCTGTCCGGCGCCGACGTCGCCCGCCTGGAGGGGCGGCACCGGGCGGTGGGCGGCAACGCGCTGCGCGCGGCGGTGCTGGGCGCCAACGACGGCCTCGTGTCGAACCTGAGCCTCGTCATGGGCGT
>JAHWKQ010000197.1 GCA_019347785.1 Actinomycetota bacterium | reverse complement strand
CCCCCGCCATCGTGCCCGCATGCCGCGGGGCTCAACGGCGCGGCGGCCAGCAGATAGCATGCCGGCCGGCCCGCGGCGGCGGGCGCAGCTGCGAGGAGCCCCACATGGCCACCATCTACTACGAAGCCGACGCCGACCTGTCCGTGCTGCGCGAGCGCCGGGTGGCGGTGCTCGGCTACGGCAGCCAGGGACACGCGCACGCGCTGAACCTGCGGGACTCGGGCCTGGACGTGCGGGTCGGCCTCCAGGCGGGCTCCCGGTCGCGCGCCCGCGCCGAGGAGGCGGGGCTGGTCGTCAGGGACACCGACGAAGCGGCGGCCGAGGCCGATGTGGTCGTCGTGCTGACTCCCGACACCGCGCAGCGGGCCATGTGGGAGGCCGGCGTGCGGGATGCGCTGTCGCCCGGCGACGCCTTGGTCTTCAGCCACGGCTTCAACATCCACTTCGGCCTGGTGGAGCCCCCCGACGACGTCGACGTGCTCATGGTCGCGCCCAAGGGCCCCGGCCATCTGGTCCGCCGGCTGTACGTCGAGGGCCAGGGGATCCCCGGCCTGCTGGCGGTGCACCGGGACGCGACCGGGGCGGCGCTGGACCTCGCGCTGGGCTACGGAGCGGGCATCGGCTGCGCGCGGGCGGGCCTGCTCGCGACGACGTTCGCCGAGGAGACCGAGACCGACCTGTTCGGGGAGCAGGCGGTGCTGTGCGGCGGCGCCAGCCACCTCGTCCAGGCGGGGTTCCAGACCCTCGTCGAGGCCGGCTACCAGCCCGAGGTCGCCTACTTCGAGTGCCTGCACGAGCTCAAGCTGATCGTGGACCTGATGTACGAGGGCGGCATCACCTGGATGCGCCACTCGGTGTCCGACACCGCCGAGTACGGCGACGTGACCCGCGGCCCGCGCGTGATCGGCGCGGACTCGCGGGCGGCGATGGACCGGATCCTGGCCGAGGTCCGCGACGGCACGTTCGCCCGGGAGTGGATCGCCGAGCACGCGGCCGGCGCCCCCGACTTCGAGCGGCTCAGACAGGAGGGCCGCGCCTCGCAGATCGAGGAGGTCGGCGAGAAGCTGCGGGCGATGATGTCCTGGATCCAGCCCCCCGGCGAGGGAGGCTGACCCGACGGCGCGACGCGCGGGGCCTCAGGCCTCCCTGACACGCCGCGCCGCCTCCTCCAGCGGCGTGGGGGAGAGCCCCCATGCGCGCAGGGTGCAGCCCGCGTCGGCCACGGTGTCGCGCGCCAGCACCTCGGCCGCGCCGGCGGGCAGCGCCGGGCGCCCGGTCCGGGCACGCAGGCGCGCCCCGGCCCCCCGCAGGCCTCCCGGCGCCCCCAGGAGCGCGGCGAACCGGTCCAGGCGCAGCGCCCGCGGTCCCTGCAGCCTGAGGACCCGTTGCCCGCCGCCGGTCTCGCTGCGCGCGCGGTCGATGGCCGCCACCGCCCGTGCCAGGTCCTCCGCGAACAGCGGGGCGTGCCGGGCCGCCGCGACGCCCGGTCCGGTCAGCGCCCCGCCGGAGGCCAGCAGGCGGGTCAGGGGATCGCCGGCGCCGAAGCGCAGGGCGCAGCGGATGACGACCGTCTCCAGGGGCGCCTCGGCCAGCAGGGCCTCGGCCTCGGCGCACGCCCGCAGGTAAGCGCTGGCGCCGGGCCGCTCCGCGCCCAGGTGCGAGGTCCACACGAGCCGCCGGCACCCGGCGCCGATCGCCGCGCTCACGACCCCGGCGAGCGCGTCGAGCGCCCCGGTGGGATCGTCGAGCGGTCCCTCGCCGACGTGGACGACGGTATGGACCTGCTGCAGGGCGAGCTCGAGGCGACCCTCGTCCTCGATGTCTCCGACGGCCACCTTGCACCCGGCGCCGCGCAGCTCGTCAGCAGGCGCCGCGGGCGGCAGGTACGCGCGCACCTCGCCCCCCGCACGCAGCAGCTCGCGGACGACCGGGGGGGCCGCGGCGGTCTCGGCGCCCGTCACCAGGACCGGCATCAACCGCAGCGTACCCGCGCCCCACCGGCTGCCGGCCACGGCCGGCGGCGTAGCGTGGGGCTCGTGCTGACGCTGTTCCACGACTACACCGATCCCGCCTCCGCGGTCGCGGCGCTGCGGCTGCAGCGGCTGGTCGACGAGGGGCTCGCGGCCGGCTTCGAGGGATTCGAGGCCGTGGGGGTCGACACGGCCCTGCCACCCACGCTGGACGTGCTGGCCGGCGTGGCGCGCCTGGGGCCGGCCGCGGCGCAGCTGGGGCTGACGCTGCGGCGACCCCGCGCCCTGCCGCCGACCGGCCTGGCGCATCTGGTCGGGGAGCTCGCCGAGGGCCGGGAGCTGGGGGCCTCCTGGCGCGAGACGTGCTACCGGGCCGTGTGGGAGCGGGGCGCGGACATCGGGGACCGCCAGGTGCTGTGGAACCTGGCGGGGCGGGCGGGGCTGGAGGCCACCGAGGTCGCCGCCGCGCTGGACGACCCCGCGCTGCGAGCGTCGGTCCGACGCCGGATGGGGTCGCGCCGCCGCCTCGGTGTGGGCGGCGTGCCCGTCCTCCTCGCCGCCGGCACCCTGGTCCCCGGCCTGCTGGACGACGGGGACCTGCGCGCGCTGGCCGTCCTGTGACGGCTCCGCCGGCGCGCCTCGCCTGATCGGACGACGATCGGGGCCGCCGTCGGCGGCGCCGGCGGCTACCCTCGGCCACCCGGGGTCGAGACGGTCGAGGCGGCAGGACACGTGACCATGAGCGACGTGATCGTCGATCGGTACGAGCTGCGGGGCACCCTGGGCACAGGGGGGATGGCGCGGGTCGTGGACGGCTACGACCGGCTGCTGGACCGCCGGGTGGCCGTGAAGCTGCTGCGCAGTGACCTGCGCGGCGACCCGGCGGTCCGCAGGCGCTTCGTCCGGGAGGCGCAGGCGGCGGCCAGCTTCGCCCATCCCCACGCGGTGGCGATCTACGACACCGGTCAGGACGACGCCGTCCCCTACATCGTCATGGAGCTGGTGGAGGGGCCGACCCTGGCCGACGTCATCGCCGAGCGCGGCCCGCTGCCCGTCGACGAGGCCTGCACGATCGCCTGCGACGTCCTCGACGCACTCGCGGCGGCGCATCGCCGGGGCCTCGTGCACCGCGACATCAAGCCCAGCAACGTCCTGCTCGAGCCCGCTGACGGCGGCCCGGGCCACGCGAAGCTGACCGACTTCGGGATCGCCAAGGGGGCCCGCGAGGCCACCGCGGCGCTGACGGCGATGGGCCAGGTCATGGGGACCGCCGCCTACCTGTCGCCCGAGCAGGCCCGCGGGGAGGACGCGACGGCCCGCTCGGACCTGTACAGCATGGGCGTGGTCTGCTACGAGATGCTAGCCGGTCGCCCCCCGTTCACCGGCGAGCACGCGCTGGTGATGGTACTGGCGCACCGCGACCAGCCGCCCCCGCGACTGGACCGCCTCCGGGAGGGACTGCCGCGCGAGCTCACCGGCGTCGTCCACCGGTCGCTGGAGAAGGACCCGGCCCGGCGCTTCGAGAGCGCGGCCGCGATGCGCGAGGCGCTGCGGCCGTTCGCCGGGGCCGGCGCCGGGACCAGCCTGCCCTCCGCGCTGGCCGCGGCCGCCACGACGGCCCAACTCACGGACGCGGCCGACGCCGCCACGGTCCCGTACGACCCGCACGCGTCCACGCGGGCCGTCGGCGCCCCGACGGACGAACGGACCACGGCGTCCCCCGCGGCACCGCGGCGGCGCGGGCGGTGGGTCTGGCTGGCGGCGGCCGCGTTCGTCGTCCTCGCGCTGCTCGCCGTGGCCGGCGTCGCGGCGCTCACGGGTGACCAGGGCGCACCCGGGAGCGGC
>JAHWKQ010000029.1:5718-15051 GCA_019347785.1 Actinomycetota bacterium | reverse complement strand
CGGGCGGGCCGGTCAGCGGGCGGTGACGTCCCCGCGGGACGCCGGGTCGCCGACCAGGGCCCAGGCGCCGGGCAGGAAGGCGGCCGCCAGGAGCGCCTTCAGCGCGTCGCCGACGAGGAAGGGCACCAGCCCCAGGCGGACCGCCTCGCCCGGGGACAGGCCCTCGACCGCGGCCAGCCAGGGCACGCCCAGCGCGTAGATGGTCAGCGAGCCCGCCGCGAAGGCCGCGGCCGTGCCCAGCGGGCGGCGGTCCAGCCCCCGGCGGGCGCACGCGCCCACCACCACGCTGGCCGCCAGGAAGCCGATCAGGTAGCCGCCGGTGGCGCCCGCCGCGTACTGCAGCCCCGACTCCCCGCCGGCGTAGAACGGCAGCCCGGCGGTCGCCAGCGCCAGGTACAGGCCCTGGGAGGCCAGCGCGCGCAGCGGCCCGAGGGCGGCCGCGGTCAACAGCACCGCGAACGTCTGGCCACTGATCGGCACCGGCGAGAACGGCAGCGGGACGAAGACCTGCGCCGCGGCCGCGGTCAGCAGGGCCCCCCCGACGACGAGGACCGCGCCGCGTGCCGCCGTCCGCGGCACGAGGTCGGCAAGGACGGGGCGCGGGAGCAGCAACGGGGCCTGGGACATCGGCACACCAACCTCGTCGGGCGCGGCGGCAGGCGGACGCTATCAGATGGGCCGCAAGCCCCGCCGGAGCCGGTCGGCCGGCCGGTCTAGAGTCGCTGGATGGCACGGACCCGGGTGGCGCGCAACGGCCGTACCCGCCTCGCCTACGAGCTGCGGGGCCGGGTGCGGCGCGCGCACCGGCCGTGGCTGCTTCTGGTCGCCGGCCTGGGTTTCGACCGCCACGGCTGGGCCCCGGTCGCCGACGCGCTCGGGCGGCGCTTCCGCCTGGTGGTGTACGACCACCGCGGCACCGGCGCCAGCAGCGAGGCGAGGCGTCCGTGCACCGTCGGCACCCTCACCGGGGACGCGGTCGCGGTCCTCGACGCGGCCGACATCGGCTCAGCGCACGTCCTGGGGGTCAGCCTGGGAGGCATGGTGGCCCAGGAGCTGGCCATCGGTCACCCCGGGCGGGTCCGACGGCTCGTGCTGGCGTCCACCACGCCGGGCTGGCCGCACGGCTATCCCTTCCCCGCCAGCAACGCGCTGATGGTGTGGGAGCGGGTGGGGCTCCCTCCCGCCCTCGCCCGGCGGCGGCGCGTCGAGCACGCCCTGTCGGACGCGACGCTGCGGGAGCGCCCCGAGCTGGTGGGGCGCATCGTCGCCCACCAGGAGGCGCACCCCCCGCGGGCCGCGGGCGCGCGGCTGCTGACGGCCGCGGGCGCCGGCTACGGCAACCGTGGTCGCGACGCGCTGGTCGCGGCGCCCACCCTGGTCGTGCACGGGGAGGCCGACGGGGTCGTGGACCCTCGCAACAGCGAGGTCCTGGCCGGGCGCATCCCCGACGCCCGCCTGGTTGTCATGCCGGGCCGGGGGCACCTGCCGCACTGGGAGGACCCCGAGGGCTTCGCCGACGTCGTGTGCCGTTTCCTGGAGGAGGGCGACCGTCCCGGCGGGATCGTGACCGCCTGGCGCCGGCTGCACGCCAGGGTCGTCAGAAGCGATTGGGCACGAAGGACTGGCTCTGCTTCGGTGGCCGCACGTAGCGCAGGTCGTCGTCGACCCGCCGCGGTGGCAGCCGGATGGGCCCGGGGAGCACGTCCTCGTAGGGAACCTGCTCCAGGATGTGGGTGATGCAGTTCAGCCGCGCGCGCCGCTTGTCGTCGGACTCGACGGTGTACCAGGGCGCCTCGGCGATGTCGGTGTGGGCGAACATGTCGTCCTTGGCCCGGGAGTACTCGACCCAGCGCGCGCGGGACTCGATGTCCATCGGGCTCAGCTTCCAGCGGCGCCGCGGGTCGGCCGAGCGTGCCTGGAAGCGGCGCTCCTGCTCCTCGTCGCTGACCGAGAACCAGTACTTCAACAGCACGATGCCCGACCGGACGAGCATCCGCTCGAACTCCGGGCAGGAGCGGAAGAACTCGGCGACCTGCTGCTCGGTGGCGAAGCCCATGACCCGCTCGACGCCCGCGCGGTTGTACCAGCTGCGGTCGAACAGGACGATCTCTCCCGCCGCGGGCAGATGCGCGACGTAGCGCTGAAAGTACCACTGGGTGCGCTCGCGGTCCGAGGGGGTGCCCAGGGCCACGATGGTCGCGCCCCTGGGGTTGAGCGGCTCGACGATGCGCTTGATGACCCCGCCCTTGCCGGCGGCGTCGCGTCCCTCGAACACCAGCACCACCCGCAGGCCGGCGTGCTTCACCCAGTGCTGCCACTTGACGAGCTCGGTGTACAGGGTGGCCAGGTGCCGCTCGTACTCCTTGCGCTTGAGCTTGCCCAGCCGGACCGCCGGCTCGTCCATCACGCGTCCTCTCCCCGAGCAGGCGCGATTGTGCCCCTCCCGGCCCGGCGCATGAAGCCCCGGCCCACCGAGGCGGACCCCGGGCGCTCGACGGGAGGCCCGCGGTGATCAAGTACCTGGGCTCCAAGCGTCGCCTGGCGCCGGTGCTGGGCACGCTGCTGGAGCGGTCCGGCGCCGTGACGGCGCTCGACCTGTTCACCGGCACGACCCGCGTCGCCCAGGAGCTCAAGCGTCGGGGGGCGCGCGTCACGGCCGTGGACACGGCCCGCTACGCCCACCAGTTCGCGCGCTGCTACGTCGAGTCCGACTCCGCGCGGGTCGATGTCGGCGCCCTGGCCGAGGAGGTGCGCCGGCTCGACGCGCTGCCCGGTCGCCGCGGGTACGTCACCCGCACATTCTGCGAGGCCGCCAGGTACTTCCAGCCGCACAACGGCATGCGCATCGACGCGATCCGCGATGCGATCGACGCCGACCACACCGGCTCGACGCTGCGACCGCTGCTGCTGACGAGCCTGATCGAGGCGGCCGACCGGGTCGACTCGACCACGGGCGTGCAGATGGCCTACCTGAAGCGGTGGTCGCCGCGGTCCCACGGGCGGCTGCAGCTGCGTGTCCCGCGGCTGCTGGCCGGCCCCGGCCTCGCGCTGCGCGCCGACGCCGTCGAGGTCGCCGCGCGGCTCCCGCCGGTCGACTTCGCCTACCTGGACCCGCCGTACAACCAGCACCGCTACTTCACCAACTACCACGTGTGGGAGACGCTCGTGGCCTGGGACGCGCCGGACCATTACGGCGTCGCCTGCAAGCGTGCGGACTGCCGGCGCCCGTCGACGGCCAGTCCGTTCAACTTCCGGCGGGCGATGCCCGCGGCGCTGGCGCGGGTCGTCGCCTCCGTGCGGGCGCGCCTCATGGTCGTGTCGTGCAACGACGAGGCGTGGGTGGGACTGCCGCAACTGACCGACCTGTGCGCCGCCCGCGGGCGCGTCGCGGTGCTCGCGTTCGACTCCAGGCGCTACGTGGGCGCCCAGATCGGCATCCACGACCTGCGCGGGCGCAAGGTCGGGCGGGTGTCGCACCTGCGCAACACCGAGTACCTGGTGCTCAGCGGCGACGGCCGGCTCGTCGAGCGGGCGCTGCGCGGCTTCCCCGATGCCGTCCACGTGCCCTGACCCATCGGCCCCAGCGCTCAAGGAGCTCGCCGGTCGTGTCGATGGCACGGCGGGCGACGAAGGGCGGAGGGCATGACACGGCGAAGGTTGGGCACGGCGGTGGCCGGGGTGCTGGTGGTCATGATGACCGCCGCCCTGGTCGCCCCGGTCTCCCCCGCCACCGCCGTCGCGCGCCGGCACGCGGTCATGGGGCCCCAGGTGCTGCGCCCCGGGCAGATGGCCCGTTGGTACCGGCGCACGGGCCTGCGCCCGGCGCGCGGGGTGCGTGTGGGGCGCCTCGCGCGGCTGTTCCTGCAGGAGGGCCGCGCCGAGGGCGTCCGCGGTGACATCGCCTTCGCCCAGGCGGTCGTGGAGACGGGCTATTTCAGGTTCGGTGGGGACGTGCGGCCCGGCGCCCACAACTACGCGGGCCTGGGCGCCGTCGGCGGGGGCGCGCGCGGCGCCCGCTTCCGCACGGCCCGTCTGGGGGTCCGCGCCCAGATCCAGCATCTGCGGGCCTACGCCGACCCGCGGGCCAGACCCGGACGGCTGGCCCACCGGCTGGTCGACCCGCGCTTCGGCCTGGTCAGGCCGAAGGGCAAGGCCCGGCGCTGGGTGAAGTTCGGCTCGGGCGTGTGGGCGGCCGACCCCACCGGCTACGGGAGGCGGATCCTGAGGATCTACCGCCGCATGGCGGCCAGCCGGGCCAGGCGGTAGGGCCTCCGGCCGTGCCGGGAGGGCGTCACCCGTTGACCGCCTGACCGCCATGGGCTTGCATGCGGCGCGGCAGCAATTGGGTGAGTTCCGGGTGAGCGTGCTGGTGGCCGCGGCCGCGGTCAACTTCGCGGCGGGCATGCTGTTCGCCTGGAGCGTCTTCGTGCCCTCGCTGAGGGCCGACCTCGGGGCGTCGCCGGCGACGCTGTCGGCGGTGTTCTCGGCGTCGCTGGTGGTCTTCGCGGCGGTCGTCCTCACCGCCGGCCCGCTCACCGACCGTCGCGGCCCGCGCTCCCTGGCGGTGGCGTCCGCGACCACCGCCGGCGCGGGCCTGGGCCTGACGGCCGCCGCCCCGTCCGTGGCGGTCGTCGCGCTGGGGTACGGAGGGTTGTTCGGGCTGGCCAGCGGCCTGGGCTATGTGACCGTCGTCACCGTCGCCAGTACCCGCTTCGGCCCGCGCCGGGGCCTCGCGCTGGGCATCGTTGTCGGCGCCTACGCCGCGGGCCCGATCGTCGTGGGGCCCCTGGCCACCGTGTCCATCGACGCGCTGGACTGGCGCGTCACCGCCGCCGTTCTCGCGGTGGCCGTGGCCGCGGTGACCCTCGTCGCCGCGGGATGGCTGCCGTCGGGCCCGGCGTCACAGGAGTCGTCGTCGCGGTCGTCGAGCGACTCCGGGACCGTCGAGCCGTCGAGGCCGGCCCGGGTCGAGCGGGCGGGTGTGCGATGGCTGTGGCTGCTGTTCCTCTTCGCCAGCGCGCCCGGGCTGCTGGTGTTCGCGCACGCCACCGACATCGGCCTGGAACGCGGCCTCGCCGGGCCGGCGGCCGGCGGGCTCGTCGGCCTGCTGGCCGCGGGCAACCTGGCCGGACGGCTGCTCGCGGGGCCGTTGTCGGACCGCCTCGGCACCGTCGCGGTCATGGCGGCGGCGCTGGGCGCGCTGACGGTCGCGGTCGTGGCCCTCGGCGGGTCCGCGTCCGCCTCGGCGGCGCTGCTCGCCCTGCCCGTCGTGGGTCTGGAGTACGGGGCCGTCTCCACCCTCCTTCCGGCAGCGACCGCGGACCTCGTCGGCCGGGAGTCGTTCGGCGCCAGCTACGGTCGCGCCTTCTCGGCATGGGGAGTCGCCGGGCTTGTCGGCCCCCTGGCGGGCGCCCGGCTCCAGGCCGTCGCGGGCGACTACCGCCCCGTCTTCCTGGCCTCGGTCGCCGCGGCCGTCGCGGCCCTGGTGGCCCTGGCCGCCTTCGCGCGCCTGCTCCGTGACGCCGGGTGACGCGGCCGTCGGCGGCCGGCTACCGACGCCGCGGCGCTCCCCGGTCGCTCAGCCTGCGCGGGGCAGTCGCCGGCGGCCCATGAAGCCAAGCTCCGGGTCGTGGTACCACTCCAGGGATCGCTCGCCCTCCAGCCAGCACAACAGCACCGGCTCCCCTGACAGCTGTGCGGGGAAATCCGCGATGACCGGTGCCAGGCCCTTCAGCTGGAGGCCGTGCGCAGGGAACCAGTCGACGGCCTCCTGCAGGCGCGCCTCGAGGGCCTTGACCTCCGCGAGGCCGCCGACCTGCGGTCGCTCACCGCGCCGCAGGGCCGCCTGCGCCGCGGCGAGGTCGGCGCGCACGGTCGACAGCTGGGCCACGTGCCGCACCAGCGTCGGCACGAGCGCTCGCGCCTCGGTCAGCGTGAAGCTCGCCTCCATGGGGACCAGTCTCCCAGAAGCCGCGGGGGCGACCGTACGGTCGCGCGCGGGGTCGCACGGTTAGACCGTCGCGGTTCACGGTATCGGACAGGCCATGAGCCTGATACGACGCGTCGCCCGGCCGATGCTTGCCGCCATGTTCGTCACCGGTGGCGTGGATGCGCTCCGCGATCCCGGACCGAAGGGACCAGCCGCCGAGGAGGTCGCGTCGACGGTCGCCGCGCGGCTGCCCGGCGTGCCCGAGCAGGACACCGAGCTGCTGGTGCGCCTCACCGGCGGTGTCCAGCTGGGCGCCGGGCTGCTGCTGACCCTCGGGCGCGTCCCCAGGTTGTCCGCCCTCGCGCTCGCGGCGAGCCTCGTACCGACGACGGCCGCAGGCCACCGCTTCTGGGAGTACCACGACGCGGCGCAGCGCCGGCAACAGCAGATCCACTTCCTCAAGAACGTGAGCATGCTGGGCGGGCTGCTGCTCGCGGCGGTCGACACCGAGGGCAGGCCGGGCCTGGGCTGGCGCACCCGCCATGCTGCGGAGCACGCCGGGACCGCGGTCCGCCGGGGCCGCCGCGGGAGCCGGTTGGCGGCCAAGGCGGCCCGCGCCAAGCTGGCCGCCTGACCCCCTCCCGGCCGGGGACGGCCCGGCTGCTCAGCCGCCGCCCATCGCCTCGGCCGCGCGTCTGGCCATCTCGTCGGGCGGCACATCCTCGACGTGGGTGGCGACGCTCCAGCGGTGGCCGAAGGGATCCTCGAACTGGCCCGACCGGTCGCCGTAGAACTGGTCCTCCGGCGGACTCAGGGCCGTGGCGCCCGCGCCGACCGCCCGGTCGAAGGCGGCATCGACGTCCTCGACGTAGACACTGATCGTGACAGGCGTGCCGCCGAGGGTCCTGGGGCCCCGCAGGCCCATGTCGGGCTGCTCGTCGGACAGCATCACCACCGAGTCGCCGATCTGCAGCTCGGCATGGCCGATCGTGTCACCGGGCGCCGGCATGCGCATGCGCTCCGTCGCCCCGAACACGTCGCGGTAGAAGTCGATCGCGGCGCTGGCGCCGTCGACGCACAGGTACGGGGTGACCTGGGGGTATCCGTCAGGGATGGGCTCGACCATGGGGACCGACCTCCTTCTCGCGCTCATCGCCGCAGTCGAACGCACGTTCGTGCCCATCCTACGAGGGGCGGGGGCTCCACGGCAAGGGTCCCCTCATCCTTCCTCGAGCGGGTGGCGCCAGCGCAGGTCGGCAAACCGAGCGAAGCTGCGATCCGCGGAGTACCAGGTGGCCCCCCACTCGATCGCCAGGGCAGCCAGGAAGGCGTCAGGCATGAGATTGCCCCGGGCCTCGGTGGAGCGACACAGGCGCGCGAAGATGCCCCAGTGCCGCCGTCCCGGCGCGAGGGGCAGCGCGCTGGGTGCCGTCCTCAGCCCCTCGGTGAACTCCAGCGCCGTGTCCAGCGGGCTCGGGTCGCGGAACACGCGGGGGTGGGTGACGACGCGAAGGAAGCCGGACAGCACGAGGTCGTTGATGCCCAGGGGCTCGTGGTGCCTGCGCGCGTCCTCGAGCCACGCGCGGTAGCGATCGTGGTCCGGAGCCTCCGGTCGGTGCGCGTAGACGAGGACGTTGACGTCAACGCAGCGCATCGACGGGCTCGTCGGCGTCCATCACGTCGCGCAGCGCCGCATTGCTGGTGAGGTCGACGCCGGGCAGGACGCCGCTTCCCCCGTAGGCGGGAAGCGATGGCAGCGGGGCGTCGCTGTCGCCGTCGTCCGCAGTGAGCGACCGTCGGACGGCGTCGGAGATGATCTCGCCGACCGTGCGTCCCGTCCGTGCGGCCTGCTCCTTCACCGCTCGGTACAGCTCGTCGTCGATCCTCACCGTCGTGCGCATCTCGGCATCATAGCATCACCGCCGAGCATCTTGGTGCCTCCTCCGGTCAGCCCGCGGAGTCCCCTGGTCGTTCGAGGGCCGCCTCGTCATCGGCGAACATGTCGCGCCGTCCACTGTGAGGATGGGGGCTTGCCACCGACTCGTGATCGACCCGGAGGGATCCCCCATGGCACAGCCGAGCCCCTACCGCCCCGGTCGGGAGCACACCTCCCGGACCTATCCCGTGATCCCGCCGATCTACCAGACGACCACCTTCGAGCTCGACGACCAGGCCTACGAGGACATCCAGGGCACGGGCGGGCTGCACGAGACCTGGTACTCACGTTTCAACAACCCGACGGTGGACGCCGCCGCAGCGGACGTCGCGCGCCTCCACGGGGCCGGGCAGGCGTTGATGACCGCCAGCGGGATGGCGGCCATCGCGACCACCCTGGTGACGCTGCTTCGCAGCGGCGACACGCTGGTCGCCGCCAGGCTGGTCTACGGCGACACGAACGACCTGCTCGAGCGCGACCTGCCGGGCCTGGGTGTGAACGTCGTGCGGGTGAACGCGTTCAGCGTGGACGCGTGGCGGGAGGCGATCGCGGCTCATCGCCCCGCCGTCGTCTACGGGGAGACCCTCTCCAACCCCCAGCTCCGGCTCATGGACATCCCCACGGTGGTCCAGACCGCGCACGGCGCCGGCGCCAGGGTGGTGATCGACAACACCTTCGCCACCCCGTTGTGCACCCGCCCGCTCGAGCTCGGCGCCGACGTCGTCGTGGAATCGGCCACCAAGTTTCTCGCGGGGCACTCCGACGTGGTCGCCGGGGCCGTCACGACCGACGACCGCGCGCTGCACGAGGAGATCCAGCGCCGGGTCGTCACGTTCGGCGGCTCCATGGACGCCCACGCGGCCTTTCTGGTGTGGCGCGGGCTGCGGACCTTCCGGGTCCGCCTGGCGGAGGCGTGCAGGACCGCGGCGGCGCTCGCCGATCTGATGGCCTCCGAGGCAGGGATCACCGGGGTGGTCTACCCCGGCCGGGCGGACCACCCTGACGCCGGCACGGTGGTCGCACGAGTCATGCCCGGACCGCACGGGGCGATGCTGGCCCTGGTCATCGAAGGGGGCGACGAGCGCGCCCTGGAGGTGATCCGCCGGCTGCAGGTGGCGGTCGAGGCCACCAGCCTGGGAGGGGTGGAAAGCCTGGCCAGCCTGCCGTTCAACTCGTCGCACTTCAACATGACGCCACAGCAGCGACGCGACGCCGGGATCCTGCCGGGGATGCTCCGTCTCTCCATCGGGCTCGAGGGCGAGGAGGCCCTGGCCGGTGACCTGCGGCGGGCCCTGAAGCGCGCCGGCTGACGGCACCGGTGATCGCCCGCCACGGCTCACGCGTCCCGGAGGTGCGTGGCCAGCCGCCGCAGCATGTCGAGACAGCGGTCGAGCTGCTCGATGCTGACGTACTCGTCGGGGCGGTGGGCGACGTCGATGCTGCCCGGCCCGCAGACGATCGCCGGGAT
>JAHWKQ010000029.1:0-5618 GCA_019347785.1 Actinomycetota bacterium | reverse complement strand
GACGGGCCGCATCTCCCACTCCAGCGAGCAGGTGCCCGCGACGACGTTGCGGGCGGTCCCGCCCGTCATCTTCCCCACGCTGATCGTGGTCCCGGGGGGGTCGAAGGGGCTGTCCCCCGGCGCCCGACCGCTGAGCTCCGCGCGCAACTCCAGCAGCCGGCCGACGTAGCGAGCGCCGTACTCGACGGCGTTGACGGCCGTGGCCGGCGCCGAGCCGTGGCCCTCCACGCCGGTGATCGTGGTGGTGTACTCGTAGCACCCCTTGTGCGCCGCGATGACGCGCAGGCAGGTCGGCTCGCCCACGATCGCGGCCTTCGGCGTCGGTCCGGTGCGAGCCAGCTCGTCGAGCATCACCGGGGCGCCGCGGCATCCCACCTCCTCGTCGAAGGTCAGGGCGATGTGCACCGGGGCCCGAAGTGGGGCCGCCGCGAACGTCGGCGCCATCGCCAGCGCGCAGGCGATGAACCCCTTCATGTCGGCGGTGCCACGCCCGTAGATCCGCTCGTGACGGCGCGTCACCGCGAACGGGTCACTGCTCCACCCCTCGTCGCCGGCCGGGACCACGTCGGTGTGGCCGGACAGGACCACTCCCCCGTCGACGTCCGGCCCGACGGTGGCGAACAGGTTGGCCTTGCCGCCCTCCTCGTCATGGGTGGTGGTCACCTGTCCCCCCACCTCATCGAGCCGGGCCGCCGCGTACGCGATCAGGTCGAGGTTGGAGTCCGAGGTCACCGTCGGGTGTCCGACCAGATCGCCGAGGATCCGCAGGGCGGCCTCTCCGGGCGTGAGCCCGCCGATCACGACTTCACGAACAGCCGGCGGGGGTAGTCGGCGAGGGGTTCGGCCGGCCCATCGCCGCGGATCAGGATGCTCTCGGTGATCTCCAGGCCCCAGTCCCACATCCAGAGCCCGGGCATGAAGTGGAAGGTCATGCCGGGTTCGAGCACCGAGTCGTCGCTGGTGCGGATGCTGATGGTGCGCTCCCCCCAGTCGGGCGGATAGCTGAGGCCGATCGGGTAGCCGCAACGCCCGGACCGCTCGATGCCGGCCCGTTCCAGCGCGGTGTAGAGGGCGCGCGCGATGTCGGACGCGCGGTTGCCGGCGCGCGCGGCGTCGATGCCCGCCTCGAGCCCGTCGAGCACCGCCGCCTCGGCGCGCAGGATCGCCTCCGGGGGTCGACCGAGGAACACGGTCCTGCTGAGCGGCGCATGGTAGCGGCGGTAGCAGCCGGCGATCTCGAAGAACGTCGCCTCCCCGGCCCGGAACGGCCGGTCGTCCCAGGTCAGGTGAGGAGCCGCCGCGTCGGCGCCACTGGGCAGCATCGGGACGACCGCGGGGTAGTCACCACCGAAGCCGTCGGCGCCCGCCACCCCGGTGTGCAGGATCTCCGCGACGAGCTCGTTCTTCGGTAGCCCCGGTTCGATCAGATCGAGGATGCGTCGGTGCATGCGCTCGACGATGCGCGCCGCCCGCCGCATGTAGTCGATCTCCCGCTCCGACTTGATGATCCGCGCCCAGTTGACGAGCCCGGTGGCGTCCACGAAGGTCGCATGGGGCAGTCCGGCGGTGAGGTGTCCGTGGGCGGCGGCGGAGTAGTAGTAGTTGTCCATCTCGACCCCGACCCGGGCCGCGCCCGAGCCATGGTCGGCGAGCAGCGCGGCGAGGTGCTGGTGTGGGTGGCGCTCGGTCGACTGCACGTGGTCGTCGGGGTAGCCCACGATCCGGTCCTCGCCGAGGTACACGGTCCGCCTGGCACCGTTGGTGTCCATCATCCGGCCCCACCACAGGGGCGGCGCGTCGAGGGTGACGACGACGGCCTGGTGGGTGTAGAAGGACCAGCCGTCGTACCCGGTCAGCCACGACATGTTCGACGGATCCGTCGCGACGAGCACCTGGATGCCGCGGGCGTCCATCGCGGCGCGGACCTTCGCGAGGCGCTGGTCGTACTCGTCGAGGCTGAACGGCAGAGCCGTCGCGCCGCTCACTTCTGCAGCACCACCCGATATCGATATCAGGACGCGATCCTGTGTTTCCCGCGCTCAGCCTATCGGGTGCGCGAGCGCACCTGCCCGCTGGATGCCGGGGCGCGGGCAGATCCCGGCCGACGAAGTCGAGCTGGCGGGTAGGAGGCAGCCGATGGGAGATGTTCACGTCCTGACCGAGGCCGACGTCCGCGACGTCGTGGGGCTCGGGGAGACAGAGCTCGCCGCCGTCGAGGCGGCGTACCCGCTGATCAGCTCGGGCCAGGCCTCGATGCCACCCGTCATGCGCATCGACGTCCCCGAGCACCGCGGCGAGGTCGACGTCAAGTCCGCCTACCTCCCCGGCTACGAGGGCATCGCGATCAAGGCGTCCGCGGGATTCTTCGACAATCCCGAACGGGGTCTGCCGAGCCTCGGCGGGTTGATGGTCCTGTTGGATGCGGAGACGGGGGTGCCGCGCGCCGTCCTGTTCGACAACGGCTACCTGACCGACCTGCGCACCGCGCTGGCGGGCGCGGTGGCGGCGGCGCACCTTGCCCGCCCGGAGGCATCCTCGGCAGGCGTCCTCGGCGCCGGCGTCCAGGCTCGTCGGCAGCTGGAGGCGGTCGCCCTGGTGCGGCCCATCTCACGGGCCCGGGTCTGGGCCCGGCGCCCCGACCGGGCGGCGGCGCTGGCCTCGGAGCTGTCGGCCGCCCTGGGGATCGCGGTCGAGCCGGCCCCCAGCCCGGCGGCCACGGCCGCGGAGGTCGATGTCCTGGTGACCGCGACCCCGGCCACCGAACCATTGGTCGACGCCGACGCGCTGCATCCCGGTCTCCACGTGACAGCCGTGGGGTCCGACGCGGAGCACAAGCAGGAGCTGGCCGCGGCGGCCGTCGCCGCAGCGGACCGGTTCGTGTGTGACCACGTCGGCCAGAGCCTGCGGCTGGGCGAGCTCCGGGCCGCCGCCGCCTGGGGATTCGATGCCGACCGCGCCGTCGAGCTCGGCGCGGTCATCGCGGGCACCGGGCCCGGTCGGGCCGGCTCCGACGAGGTGACGATCTGCGACCTGACGGGCACGGGCGCCCAGGACACGGCGATCGCGAGCCTCGCGGTCCGGCGGTGCATCGACGCGGGGAGGGGGACACGCGTTGAGACCTGAGCTGCCGGTCTCGCCGGGCGACGTCGAAGCGGCCCGCGCCCGGATCCAGGGAGTGGCGATCCGAACGCCGCTCGTTCCCGCGGCGGAGCTGAGCGAGCGGACCGGCGCGCAGGTGTCGCTGAAGCTGGAGGGGGTCCAGCCCACCGGGAGCTTCAAGGTCCGGGGAGCGGCGTCAAAGATCCGATCGCTCCAGGCCGAGGCGGCCGTGCGCGGCGTCGTCACGGCCTCGACCGGAAACCACGGGCGGGCCGTCGGCCACGTCGCACGAAGCCTCGGGGTACCGGCCACCGTGTGCGTGTCCGAGCACGTCCCGCCGGGCAAGGTCCGCGCGCTGCGGGGGCTGGGATGCGATGTGGTCGTCGGGGGCCGCTCGCAGTCCGACGGGCTCGCGGCCGCCGACGACCTCGTCTCCACGCGCGGGATGATGCTCGTCCACCCGTTCGACGATCGCGAGGTGATCGCGGGACAGGGGACCATCGGGCTCGAGATCGCCGAGCAGCAGCCGGAGGTCAGCACCGTCGTCGTGCCTGTGTCGGGCGGGGGCCTCATATCGGGCGTGTCGGTGGCGGTCAAGGCGGCCTGTCCCCGAGCCCGCGTCGTCGGCGTCTGCATGGACCGGGGGGCGGTGATGGCCGCGAGCCTGAAGCGGGGGCACCCGGTCGAGCTCCACGAGGAGCCGACGCTCGCCGACAGCCTGCAGGGCGGGATCGGCACCGACAACCGGTTCACGCTGGCGATCGCCCGGGCGCTGGTCGACGGGGTCGTGCTGGTGACCGAGGAGCAGATCTGGAAGGGGATGCGCTTCGTGCTCGACCACTACCGTGTGGTCCTCGAGGGTGGCGGTGCGGTCGGCGTGGCGGCCCTGCTCTCGGGGCGTCTCGCGGGCAGCGGACACGTCGTCGTGGTCGCGTCGGGCGCCAACGCCGAGGCCGCCCAGATCGCCGCCCTCGCACGCGGCGACGCGACACCGCCCACCAGTCCGGCATGATGCTCTCGGCGGAGTGGCCAGTCCCTTGAGCCGAGTAAGTCCGCGGTGCACCGTGCCTTGACGGGCTGCTTGTCGTCCGCAAGGGTGCCCGTAAGGCGGTTGACAGTGCCGTGCCGCGCTGGGACCGCTGACCAAGAGCCGCTGGGTTCCTTGTGACGCAGGTCGGCGATCGAAAGGCGACAGCAATGCTGGACTCGCTGGCGCGCAGACTCGGGTTGGAAACCCACCCGGTGATCTTCTTCTGGTCCGCGGCCCTGATGGTGGTGTTCTTCGCGTTCCTGGTCCTGTTCCCGGACGGGACTCGAGTCGTATTCGAGCAGTCACGAGCATGGATCTCCTCCAAGCTCGGGTGGTTCTTCATTTTTGGCGTCTCGGCCTGGCTGGTGTTCCTGTTGTGGATGGGGGTGAGCCGCCACGGACGCATCCGCCTGGGGGGAGACGAGGCGAGGCCCGACTACAGCAACGTCTCCTGGTTCACCATGCTGTTCGCCGGCGGCATCGGGACCATACTGATGTTCTGGGGAGTCGCGGAGCCCATCTCCCACTTCGCGACCCCGCCCCGGAGCGGTGTCGAGCCCTACACGGTGCAGGCGGCCCGGGATGCGATGAGCTTCTCGCTGTACCACCTGGGTCTGCACACCTGGGCGATCTTCACCCTGCCCGGGCTGGCTTTCGCGTACTTCATCCACCGGCACGACCTGCCCATGCGGGCAAGCTCGGTCTTCTACCCGTTCCTCAAGGACAGGATCCACGGGCCCATCGGCTGGGCCATCGACATCTTCGCGATCCTGGGCACCTTGTTCGGCGTGGCGGTGTCCATCGGCCTGGGCACCACACAGATCAATTCCGGATTGACGGAGCTGTACGGCATCTCGGACAGCACCGGCGTGAAGGTCGCCATCATCGTCGTGCTGACCACCATCGCTGTGTCGTCCATCGTTCTCGGCCTCGACAGAGGCATCAAGCGGCTGTCGAACCTCAACATCGGTATGGCCGTGGGGCTGATGCTGTTCATCTTCGTCACCGGCTCGACCGTCTTCCTGGCCAGGGGAATCATCGAGACCATCGGCCTCTACCTGTCCAATCTCATCCCGTTGGCCTTCTGGAACGACATGCTGACTCGCTACACACCCGGAGGGGAGAGCTGGGGCTGGCAAGCCGACTGGACGGTCTTCTACTGGACCTGGACGGTCACCTGGTCACCGTTCATCGGCATCTTCTACGCGCGGATCTCCCGGGGTCGCACGATCCGGGAGTTCGTGGCAGGGGTCCTGTTCGCTCCCTCGATATTCACGCTGATCTGGTTCGCGATCTTCGGCTGGTCCGCCATGCAGATCGACGGCATCGGCGGCAACGGCGGTCCCCTCGTGACGGCCGTCGGTCAGGACGTGGCGGTCGCTGTTTACCGCTTCCTCGAGTACTTCCCCGCGACCGCCCTGTTCCAGGGAATCAGCGTTCTGATCGTGGCGATCTTCTTCGCCACGTCGTCGGACTCCGCGTCGCTGGT
>JAHWKQ010000196.1 GCA_019347785.1 Actinomycetota bacterium | reverse complement strand
CCCAGCGGACGTCGTCGTCGAGGATCTCTGCGGCGGTGCCGGGGATGGTGTCCAGCCCCGCGTCGCGCGCCTCGGTGAGGAACTCGCCGACCGACACGCCCAGCCGTGACGCGCCGTTGACGATCTCCATTGGGCTCAGCGCGTGCACGTGGATGCCGGGCACGCGCTCCTTGACGGCGCGCAGCAGCCGGAAGTAGTAGTCCCCGCCGAGGTCGGGGTGGATGCCGCCCTGCATGCACACCTCGGTGGCCCCGTACTCCCAGGCCTGCTCCACCCGGTCGGCGACCTGCCGAAGGGACAGGAAGTAGGCGTCGGGGTCGTCGCGGCGCTGGGCGAACGCGCAGAAGCGGCACCCCGTGTAGCAGATGTTCGTGAAGTTGACGTTGCGGTTGACGACGTAGGTGACCGTGTCGCCGACCCGGGCCTCCCGGACCGCGTCGGCCGTGCGGACCAGCGCCTCCAGCTCCGCGCCGGTGGCCTCCAGCAGCGACAGCGCCCCGGCCTCGTCCGGCGGTCGCCCCGCCTCCGCGGCGGCCAGCACGGCCGCCACCTCGCGGCGCACGCGGGAGCGCCGGGTGGCGGCCGCCGGAGACCCGGGGGCGGGGTGGCGTGCCAGGGTCTCGGCCGCGATGAGGGCTGCGTCGCCGTACACGGCCTCGGCGTCCTCCCGGAGGGCGCCGTCCCGGCGCAGGGCGGTCACCCCCTGCCCGGCGACGGCGTCCAACCAGCGCCGGTCGTCGCCGACGCCGGGGTCCGCGGCCACGGGATCCGGGTCCTGCCACGCCTGTCCGGTGGGCCGGCCGGCGGCCGCCATCCCCTCGGCGTCGGCCAGGGCCAGGACGGGGCCGCGCATGCGGCCCGCCAGCCACGGGTCCGGCCGGCGGACGTACTCGGGGTACACGCACAGGCGCTCGGCCAGCTCGTGGCCCGCGGCGGCCGTGCGCGCGGCGAGCTCGTCCAGGTGCGGCCACGGCATCTCGGGGTTGACGTGGTCCGGCGTGACCGGCGACACGCCGCCCCAGTCGTCGACGCCGGCCCGCAGGATGGCCGGATAGGAGCCGGGGGACAGGTTCGGCGGCGCCTGCAGGTGCACCCGTGTCGGCAGGACCACCCGCGCGACGGCGACCGCCGCGAGCAGCTCCTCGGCGCCGGGCTCGGGCCGGTCGCGCATCGCCGTGTCCGGCTTGGCCCGGAAGTTCTGGACGATGACCTCCTGCAGGTGGCCGTACCGGCGCGCGGCGTCGCGCAGCGCGAACAGCGCCTCGGCGCGCTCCCGCCCCGTCTCGCCGATGCCGATCAGGACCCCCGACGTGAACGGCACGGACAGCCGTCCGGCGTCCTCGACCGTGCGCAGGCGCACCGCCGGGTCCTTGTCCGGGCAGTTGTGGTGCGCCTGGCCCTTGTCCAACAGCCGGCGGCTGGCGGACTCGAGCATGAGGCCCATGGACCCGGACACCTGCTTGAGCGTGGCCATGTCGGTCCAGCTCATGACCCCCGGGTTCAGGTGGGGCAGCAGCCCCGTGGCCTCGATGACCTGGATCGCCACGGCCCGCAGGTACTCCAGCGTCGTGGCGAACCCCCGCGCCTCCAGCCACCGCCGCGCCGCCGGGTAGCGGTCCTCCGGGCGGTCGCCCAGGGTGAACAGGACCTCCTTGCAGCCGGCGGCCTGGCCGGCCCGGGCGATGTCCAGCACCTGCCCGGGCGACAGGAAGGCGGGCACGTCGGCCTTCGGCGGCCAGGCGAAGGTGCAGTACCCGCAGGTGTCCCGGCACAGGTGGGTCAGGGGGACGAAGACCTTGCGGCTGTAGGTGACCCGCCGCCCGAAGGCCTGGTCGCGGATGCGCCCGGCGGTGGCCAGCAGGGCCTCCAGCGCCGGGCCGCGCGCGCCCATCAGGACGGCGGCCTCGTCGACGGTGAGCGTCTTGCCCGCGTCGGCGCGCGCCAGCGCGCGGCGCATCGCCGACGGCAGCGCGCGCAGACCGGGGGTCGCCGTCATCGTGCGCTCATGCTAGGCGCTCGCGGTGGCCCGGACGATTCCAGGCCCGCCGGCCGGCACCGCTAGCCTCTGGCCTGATGAAGGTCGTGGCGCTGGCGGGGGGTGTCGGCGCCGCGCGCTTCCTGCGGGGGCTGGTGCGGGTCGTCGAGCCGGCGGACGTCACCGTGGTCGTCAACACCGGCGACGACCTGGTGCTCCACGGGCTGCACATCAGCCCCGACCTGGACACCGTCACCTACACCCTCGGCGGCGGCGTGCACCCCGAGCAGGGCTGGGGGCGGGCGGGAGACACGCTGACGGTGGCGGCGGAGCTGCGGGACCGCTACGGGGCGCCGGACTGGTTCACCCTCGGCGACCGCGACCTGGCCACGCACCTGGTCCGCACGCGCATCCTGGCGGAGGGCGGCACCCTGTCGCGGGCGACCGCCGTGATCGCCGGGGCGTGGGAGCTGGCTCCCACCCTGCTGCCCATGACCGACGACCCGGTGACGACGCGCGTGCGGACCGCCGACGGCCGCGACCTGCACTTCCAACGGTGGTGGGTCGGCGAGGGCGCCGAGCCCGCCGTCGCCGAGGTCGTCGTGGCGGGCGCGGCCGAGGCGACGCCGGCCCCGGGTGTGCTGGAGGCGGTCGGCGCCGCGGACGTCGTCGTGCTGTGTCCGTCCAACCCCGTCGTGTCGATCGGCCCGATCCTGGCCGTGCCCGGCCTGCGCCGGGCCGTCGCCGCCCGCCCGGTCGTGGGCGTGTCGCCGATCGTCGGCGGCCGCGACGTGCGGGGCATGGCCGACCGGCTGCTGCCGGCAATCGGCTGCGAGGTGTCCGCCGACGCGGTCGCGGGCCTGTACGCCGACCTGCTGGACGGCTGGGTCGTCGACCGCCGCGACGCAGGGCTGGCCGACGCCGTCGCGGCGCTGGGCTGTCGCGTCGCGACGACCGAGTCGATCATGACCACCCCCCAGGTCGCGGCGTCCCTGGCGCGCACGGCGCTGGAGCTCGTCGCGGGGCCCCGCCGGGCCCGGGCGTGCTGACCGTCCTCGGCGTCGAGGGGCTGGGCGAGGTCCGCCCGGGCGACGACCTGGCCGCCCTCGTCGCCGGTGCGGTGGAGCTGCGGGCCGGCGACGTCGTCGTCGTGGCGCAGAAGGTCGTGAGCAAGGCGGAGGGCGCGCTGGTGCGGCCGGCGCCGGGCGAGCCCCGCGAGGTCGCGCGCCGCAGGGTCGCCCGGGCGCACACCGCGCGGCTGGTCGCCCGGGTCGGACAGACCGAGATCGTCCAGACGGTGCACGGCCTGGTGTGCGCCAACGCCGGCGTCGACGGGTCCAACGTGCCCGACGGTCGGCTGACGCTGCTGCCCGCGGACCCCGACGCGAGCGCACGGCGGCTGCGTGACGGCCTGCTCCGCCGGACGGGCGAGCGGGTGGCGGTCATCGTCGCGGACACCTTCGGGCGTCCGTGGCGCCTGGGGCAGACCGACGTCGCCATCGGCGTGGCCGGCCTGCGCCCCGTGCGCGACGAGCGGGGCGGCGCGGACCGCCACGGCCGGACCCTGGACGTCACCGAGGTGGCCGTCGCCGACGAGCTGGCCGGTGCGGCCGACCTGGTGCGTACCAAGGCCGCCGGCGTCCCCGTGGTGGTGGTGCGCGGCTTCACCGGCGAGCCCGACGACGCCGCGACCGCCCGGACCCTGGTCCGCCCGCCCGCCGAGGACCTGTTCCGCCGTGGGCGGGGCCTGCTGGCCGACTCGCTGCCCGGCCCGGGCGAGGCCGGGGGGGATGCGCCGCCCGGCCCACGCGTGCGCCCCGACGACCTCGCGCGGGCGCTGCGCGCCGCCGAGCGGGCCGACGCGGGCCGGGTGCGCC
>JAHWKQ010000195.1 GCA_019347785.1 Actinomycetota bacterium | reverse complement strand
CCGGTCGACCGCGGCGGCGGCTTGGCGCAGCTCGAGGCCTGCTTCGCCGGCGCGGCGCCGCCCGGCGAGCTCGACGGGCCCTACGAGGGGCGTTTTCTGACCGCCACCGTCGGCGGGCCTGCCGACCGGTTGTTGTCGGCGGTGACGGCGGTATGGATGCCCTGGAGGGGAAAGACCTTCGACCGCGCGCTCGGCCAGGGTCGCAACCGCTTCTCGGGCCCCGCCGCCCCCTTCCTCCGCCTGCTCTTCCACGGCCAGCGGGGCGTCGCCGGAGCCCGGCCGGGGGAGACGACGGCCTTTCGCTTTCTCGCCACTCCTGGTCCCAGCAAGCTGCAACCCGGCGTGCGCGTCATGCGCATCGACTACGACCTGCCCGACAATCCCAGGTGGCCGATCCGCCGCGTGCTCGACGAGCTCGTGACCGTCGACGATGGCGTCTACCTGGGCCAGGCCCTGTTCCACCGGCGGGGTCGGTGGAGCCGGGGAGCATGGTTCTCGCTGCACTCCGGGGAGGGCGGCGCCGGCAGCCGCCGGTGACGAGGAGGCCGTGGACCTCCCCGCGATGCCGGCACGTCGAGCATCCTCCCGGCAGGCCCGGGGGCAAGGGCCAGTTGCCGTGTCCCATGAGAGCCGCGGCCCCTCAACGGCAGGGGGAATGCCCGCCCCACCCGGAAGTGTTTCCCGCCCTGGCCAACACTGTGGAGCCCCCATGCCAATGACGATCACATGGCCGTGGCGCCCGGCATCCCCCCTGCGGTGCGGTGCCGGCGTCGGCACCGGTAACCGCTGATGCCGTCGCCGATCCGTCGGCGGGGACGCGGCGGCACGCTCCGGGCCAGATGGCATGGCGTCGTGCTCGCGGAGTCCTCCGAGACCATCCGGGTCGAGGGCAACGACTACTTCCCCCCCGAGTCGGTGCGCTGGGAATGCCTGGTCGACAGCCCGACGACGTCGATGTGTTTCTGGAAGGGCCGAGCCCGGTACCTGTCCGTCGCGGTGGACGACGAGGTCCTGTCGGATGCGGCCTGGTACTACCCGCGACCGTGGCCGCTGGCCCGCCGGATCGCCAATCGCGTGGCGTTCCGCGACGGGGTGCGACTCGACGTCACCTGAGTGAGCGGTGCCCCGGCGGCACGAACGGCCGCCGCCGGAGCACCGCGTCATGGGCGGGGTGCGAACTGGTCAGGCGCGGGACGTCACAGCCCCCGCGGGCCGCGTCATCGCCTGGAACACCGAGCCCAGCGCGAGCCCGTAGACGACATGGCCCACCAGGCTCAGCAGTTGCGGTTGCCCGACCTGCAGGACCGGCATGCCCATCCACGCCGGCATGATCAGCAGCGCGCCGAGCACCCACCAGATGACGCCGTAGACCGCGCCGAGCCCCAGGCCCCGGCCCCACGAGGTCGACGCGTTCCCGAGGGTCACCGCGTACCCCAGGCCGAACAGGGCCGCGATCGCCAGGTGCACCACCCAGCCCACGCCGACGCTGTCCTGCCCGGCCAGCCCCGCGATCACGCTGAGCATGCCCATCGTCTGGAGCATGAGGCCGAACAGCACGCCGCCGGCGAGTCCTCCCACAACGCCTGCCGTCAATCGCTTCGGGTCCATGGAGCAACTCCCTTCCTCGGTCCCGGCGAGGGCCGGGAACCTGGCGGAACACCGTGGGAACCCGTCGCCTGCGCGGCGCTATTCCGCCCGGACCAGGTTCGAGGCGCAGGGTGCAGGGACCGCTGGTGACCCGAGGGAAGCGGGATGGGCACACGCGGGGTTACCTACCTGGCAGGAGACGATGTCGAGGGAACGGACGAATTGACATGGGGGACCGCTATGACGTCATCGTCCTCGGCGGTGGGGCGGTCGGCGAGAACGCCGCCGGCTACGCCAGCGAGGACGGTCTGTCCGTCGCGCTGATCGAGCGCGAGCTCGTGGGCGGCGAGTGCTCCTACTGGGCGTGCATGCCCAGCAAGGCGCTGTTGCGACCCGGCGAGGTGCTCGCCGAGGCCCGCCGGGTGCCCGCCGCCGCCGCCGCGGTGACCGGCCGGGTCGACCCAGAGGCCACGTTCAAGAGCCGCGACGCGTTCGCGAGCGGCTGGGACGACACGCACCAGGCGGTGTGGGTCGACAGCGTGGGCGTCGACCTGATCCGCGGGGTCGGGCGACTCGCGGGGCCCCGCCGTGTCGAGGTCGACCACCCCGACGGCGCCCGCCGCACGCTCGAGGCCGACCGGGCCGTGGTGCTCGCGACGGGCTCACGGGCCGCGATGCCCCCGGTGGACGGGCTCGCCGACGCGCACCCGTGGGACAACCGGGACATCACCACGGCCGGCCGCGTGCCCGAACGGCTGGTCGTCCTCGGCGGCGGCGCCGTCGGCGTGGAGATGGCGCAGGCGTTCCACCGGCTCGGTGCGCGCGAGGTCACGGTCGTGGAGTTGTTCGACCGCCTGCTCGCCGCCGAGGAGCCGTTCGCCGGCGACGAGCTGCGGGCCGCGTTCGAGGCCGAGGGCATCGGCGTGCACACCGGGACCCGCGCCGTCGCTGCGGTCCGCCGGGACAACGGTGAGATCGCCCTGCGTCTCGACGATGGCCGCGAGCTGGTCGGCGACGAGCTGCTCGTGGCCACCGGGCGCCGGCCGGCGACCGACGACCTCGGGCTCGACACGGTCGGCCGGGAGCCCGGCGGGTCACTCGAGGTCGACGACCAGCTGCGCGTCCTCGGCGTCGAGGGCGGCTGGCTCTACGCCGTCGGTGACGTCAACGGCCGTGCGCTGCTGACCCATCAGGGCAAGTACCAGGCCCGCATCCTGGGCGACGTGCTCGCCGGGCGCGACGTCGAGGCGTGGGCCGACCACCGTGCTGTGCCCCGCGTCGTGTTCACCGATCCGCAGGTCGCGGCCGTCGGGCTGACCGAGCGGCGCGCTCGCGAGGCCGGCCTGCCGGTCACGGTGCTGTCGCACCGGCTGGCCCACACGGCCGCCGGGGCGTTGCACGGCCAGGACACGGTCGGTACCGCCCAGGTGGTGGTCGACACCGCCCGCCGGACGGTCGCCGGGGCGACCTTCACCGGTCCCAACGCCGCCGAGCTCGTCCATGCCGCCACGATCGCAATCGTCGGCGGCGTCACGGTCGACCGGCTCTGGCACGCGGTGCCCGCCTTCCCCACCCTCTCGGAGGTGTGGCTGCGCCTGCTCGAGGCCGAACGCCACACCGGGCGGACGTGAACCGACCGCCCGCGCACGTTCCCGGAAGCGATCCGCTCCCTGGGCGGGTTTCCCGGCCAGGCACACGGCAGGAGGGGCCATGCTCGGCGCGCGGGTCACGCGTCGCACCATGACGTGGCTGGTGACGCTCGCGATGACCGCGGCCGCCTGCACGAGCGCCGCGGGCTCCGGCGGCGAGCCGTCGGCGTCCGTGCCGCCGTGGCCGTGGGACCGCGCCGCGGCGGGCGAGGACGTGCCGGCATCGGTGCCGCTGGAGGAGATCCGCTCCGGCGGGCCCCCACCTGACGGGATCCCATCGATCGATGACCCCGTGTTCGAGGACGTGGAAGCCGCCGGCGGATGGCTGCAGCCGCGGGATCCCGTGCTCGTCGTCGGTCTGGACGGCGACGCCCGTGCCTATCCGCTCGCCATCCTGACCTATCACGAGATCGTCAACGACGTGGTCGCCGGCGAACCCCTGGTCGTCACCTACTGCCCGCTGTGCAACTCCGGGCTGGTGTTCCTGCGCACCGTCGACGGTGAGGTGCTCGACTTCGGGACGTCCGGGCGGCTGTGGAACTCCAACCTCGTGATGTACGACCGCGCGACCCGCAGCCTGTGGTCGCAGTTCACCGGCGAGGCGATCGTCGGCGAGCGGCT
>JAHWKQ010000194.1 GCA_019347785.1 Actinomycetota bacterium | reverse complement strand
GTGAGCCCCGCCCCCGCCCCCGCCCCCGCCCCGTCGACTGAAGATGGCCGGTGGGATGTCGACGCTCGTCTTCAGTCGACGTCGTGGGGAGGCGCCTCGTGAGTGTCGGCGGGGTCGTCGCGGACGCCAACCTGCTCATGGCGGCGGCCGTGGCGTTCGCCGCCGGTGTCGTCTCCTTCGCGTCGCCGTGCGTCGTGCCGCTCGTGCCCGGCTACCTGTCGTTCATGACCGGGCTGTCGGCCTCCCAGTTGGCCCGCGCCGGTTCCAACCGGCTGCGCATCGCCGGCGGTGGCCTGCTGTTCACGCTGGGCTTCGCCGTGCCGTTCACCGTGCTCGGCCTGACCGCGGGGGCTCTCAGCCGGGCGCTCAGCGCGCGGCCGTGGCAGATCGTCATGGGTCTGGTCGTGGCGCTGCTCGGGCTGGCGTACGCCGGGCTCCTGCCCGGGACCGCCCCGGGGCGGGAGCGGCGCCTGCGGGCGTCGGGCATCGACCGGGGCCTGCTGGGGGCGCTGCCGCTCGGCTTCGTCTTCGGGGTCGGATGGGTTCCGTGCATCGGGCCGGCGCTGGCGGCGATCTTCACGCTGGCGGCCGCCCAGAGCGCCGGCAGCGCCCTGCGCGGCGGCTTCCTGGCCTTCGTCTTCGCGCTGGGCCTCGGCCTGCCGTTCGTGCTCATCGGGATGGCGTTCCACCAGGCGAGCGGGGCCCTGTCGTGGGCGCGGCGCAACGCGCGCCGGCTGCAGCTCGCCGGTGGGCTGATGCTGTCAGCCGTCGGGGTGGCCATCGCCACCGGCGCCTGGACCCGCCTCGTCGCCGAGCTGCAGCCGCTCGTCGGGCGCTTCACGCCCGCCCTGTGATCCGCCCCACGCGGCGACGTGGCGGTCCGCGTGGCACCCCGGCGGTATTGACAACCCCGGGGGGCCGCATAGGTTCGCCGCCGTGGCCGCCGCCCCACGACCGGTGGCGAAGGGGGAGCGCATGTGGCGTGACGACGCCCCGGCGCTGCCCTCGGCGATCATCCACGGCCGGCTCATCGCCATCGCCCGGGGGCTGCCCGCCGACCGGCTCCAGGGGATCGCCGAGGCGCTGCGGGGCGCGGGGGTGCGGGCGCTGGAGGTGACGCTGGACAGTCCGGGGGCTCTGGAGGCCGTGGAGGCGCTCGCGTCCCGCTTCGACGTCGAGGCCCTGGCGATCGGCGCCGGCACGGTCCGCTCGCAGGAGGCGGCGCAGGCGGCGGTCGCCGCGGGCGCCGGTTACCTGGTCGCCCCGCACACCGACGAGGCGGTCGTGGCCTGGGCCGCCGGGCAGGGCGTTCCCATGACGCCCGGCGCGCTCACGCCCACCGAGGTGGTGCGGGGCTGGGAGGCCGGCGCCGCGGCCGTCAAGCTGTTCCCCGCCGGGCCGCTCGGGCCGTCGTATCTCAAGGCGGTCGCCGAGCCGCTGCCCGACGTGCCGCTCATCCCGACCGGCGGGGTATCAGCGGCCAACGCCGCCGACTTCCTGCGGGCGGGGGCGGTGGCCGTCGGCGTCGGGGGCAGCCTGCTGGGTGACGGCGACCCCGCGGGCGTCGCCGAGCGTGCCCGCCGGCTGGTCGCGGCCGTCGCCTGACGGCGGCGTGGCGGCACGTCAGTCGTGGTCCGGACCGACGGCCTGAGGCACGCGAGGAGGGCGCACGGGTGAGGGTCAGCGACGCGCGGGTCATCGTGTGCTCGCCGGGGCGCAACTTCGTCACCCTGCGGGTCGAGACCGACGACGGGACGTGGGGGCTGGGTGACGCGACCGTCAACGGGCGGGAGCTGGCGGTGGCCTCGTACCTGCGTGATCACGTCGTGCCGCTGCTCATCGGAGCCGATCCCTTCGCCACCGAGGACACCTGGCAGTACCTGTACAAGGGCGCGTACTGGCGTCGGGGCCCGGTCACCATGGCCGCCATCGCGGCGGTCGACGTCGCGCTGTGGGACATCAAGGGCAAGGCGCTGGGTGTGCCCGTCCACCAGCTCATCGGCGGCCGGTCCCGGGAGGGCGTCACCGTCTACGGCCACGCCAGCGGCGGCGACCTGGACGAGGTGGTGCAGGCCGTGGCGCGCTATCTGGACATGGGGTACCGGGCCGTGCGCCTCCAGGCGGGCGTCCCCGGCCTGGCGGGGACGTACGGCGTGGGCCGCGGCGACCTGTACTACGAGCCGGCGTCCCCGGGCAGGCCCACCGAGGAGCGCTGGTCGACCGAGCGCTACCTGGACTTCGTGCCACGGCTGTTCGACCGCGCGCGCCAGGAGTTCGGGTTCGAGGTGCACCTGCTGCACGACGCCCACCACCGGCTGTCGCCCACCGAGGCGGCGTGGCTGGGCCAGCGCCTGGAGCGGTACCGCCCGTTCTGGCTGGAGGACCCGGTGCCCGCCGAGCTGCAGTCCAGCTATCGCCACGTCCGACGGCACACGACGACGCCGATCGCGCTGGGCGAGGTCTTCAACAGCATCCACGATTGCGAGCAGCTCATCAGTGAGCAGCTCATCGACTACGTCCGGGCCTCGACCGTGCACACCGGCGGCCTGACGCACCTGCTCAAGGTCGCGCACCTCGCCGAGCTGTACCACGTGCGCACCGCCTGCCACGGCCCCACCGACGTCTCGCCCGTGACGATGGCCGCCGCGCTGCAGTTCGACATCGCCGTCCACAACTTCGGGATCCAGGAGTACATGCGCCACACCCCCGAGACCGATGCGGTCTTCCCGCACGCCTACCACTACGACGACGGCATGCTGCACCCGGGCGACGAGCCCGGCCTCGGCGTGGACATCGACGAGCAGCTGGCGGAGCAGTACCCCTACGAGCGCTCCTACCTGCCCGTCAACCGACTGCTCGACGGCACGGTGCACAGCTGGTGACCGCGGCGGGGGGTGGGCGGGCGGGGCCGGACCTGGCCACCTTCGGCGAGACGATGGCGCTGCTGGCCAATCCCGTGGTCGGGCCGCTGCGGCACGCGACCACGCTGGACGTGAGCGTCGGCGGCGCCGAGTCCAACGCCGCCATCGGGCTGCGCCGGCTGGGCGCCACCGCGGCGTGGACCGGCCGGGTCGGCGACGACGAGCTCGGCCGGCTGGTCCTGGCCCGGCTTCGCGGTGAGGGCCTGGACGTCGCCGCCGCGACCGTCGACCCCGACGCGCCGACCGGGCTGATGATCAAGGAGCGGCGCACCGCGTGGTCGACGCGCGTCAGCTATTACCGGACGGCCAGCGCGGCCTCCCGGCTGCGGCCCGCGCACCTGGACGAGGCCCTCCTGGGCGGTGCCCGCCTCGTGCACGTCACCGGCATCACGCCGGCGCTCAGCGCCTCCGCCCGGGAGGCCACGTTCGCCGGGGTCGACGTCGCCCGGGACGCCGGCGTGCCCGTCTCGGTCGACCTCAACTACCGGGCGGCGCTGTGGCCGGCGGACGAGGCCGGGCCGGTGCTGCGCGACCTGGTGGCCCGGGCCGACCTTGTCTTCGCCGGCGAGGACGAGGCCGAGATGGTGCTCGACGCCGGTGACCGCGGGCATCCGGGGCGTCTGGCCGCGGGGTTGGCCCGCATGGGCCCGCGGCAGGCGGTCGTCAAGCGCGGCCCGCGGGGGGCGGTCGCCGACGTGGACGGCCGGACCCTCCACGCCGACGCGCTGGAGGTGACCGCCGTCGACCCGGTCGGCGCCGGTGACGCCTTCGTCGCCGGCTACCTGCGGGGCGCGCTCGACGGCGAGGACGCGCGGGGCTGCCTGCGCCTGGCCACGCTGGTCGGGGCGTTCGCCGTGACGGTCCGTGGTGACTGGGAGGGGCTGCCCGAGCGCCAGGAGCTGGCGCTGCTGGCCGCGGACGCCGACCCCGTGGTCCGCTAGCCGGCG
>JAHWKQ010000193.1 GCA_019347785.1 Actinomycetota bacterium | reverse complement strand
CGCTGGTTGAGGAAGGTCGGGATGGCGATGGCGGCGAGGATGCCGATGATGATGACGACGATCAGCAGCTCGATGAGGGTGAAACCCTCGTCGCGCCGCTGCAGCCGCCTGCGGATTGCGGTGATCACAACACACCTCCTGGTGCTTGTCAGATGGCGCAAGGCGCAGGCGGTGTGTCCCGAGTCCGGGTAGGCCGGTCCATGCCCGCCTCTTGCGGGTTACCGTCCGTTGCTTCGGCATCGCGGCGGCAACCTTTAGCGACCGGATGCCGCAAAGGCCACCAACGACGCAAGGGGCGGCCCCGAAGGACCACCCCCTGCGCTGCTGTCGTTGGCTGCGGCGGACTACACCGCCGGTGGCGGGGCGGCGGCGCAGCCGCCCGACGTCGGACGCCCGACGGCCTCGTCGTAGTGCCAGTCGACGGTCAGGCTGGCGTGGTCTCCCAGGATGCAGTACTTGCCCGACGAGGAGTTGGCGGGGGGAGCGTTGAGGGTGAGAGTGACCGCGTCGGACGTCCGGAAACCGCCCGCAGGCGCCGTGTAGCCCAGCCCCTGTGTGTAGCGCTGCTCAACGGCGATGGCGGCGTTGCGCAGGTCGGACTTGACCGCCGCCTCGAACGCCCCTTGGCGCTGGTTGAGGAAGGTCGGGATGGCGATGGCGGCGAGGATGCCGATGATGATGACGACGATCAGCAGCTCGATGAGGGTGAAACCCTCGTCGCGCCGCTGCAGCCGCCTGCGGATTGCGGTGATCACAACACACCTCCTGGTGCTTGTCAGATGGCGCAAGGCGCAGGCGGTGTGTCCCGAGTCCGGGTAGGCCGGTCCATGCCCGCCTCTTGCGGGTTACCGTCCGTTGCTTCGGCATCGCGGCGGCAACCTTTATGCGGGCATGAGAAAGCCCGCGGCCCGACGGCCGCGGGCTTGTCGTCCCGTGGTGCTGGCTACTTCCTGCGGCGCCGGATCTCGGCCTGCATCGCCTCACGCTGCTGCCGCTCGGCCTCCAGGGCCTCCTCGGAGCTCTCCTCGGCGATGCGCGGCTCCTGGTCACGCGCCTTGCGCACGCCCTCCTCCAGCTCCTCGGTGGAGTGCTTGTCGAAGTCGGCGGTGTCGTCGCTCACGGTGCCTCCTACTGCCGGGCGGCGGCCTGCTCCTGCTCCACCTCGGCCTGGTGCGTCACGCAGTAGCGCGCGGCGGGCAGCGCCTCCAGCCGCTCGTCGCCGACCGGGTGGTCGCCGCCCCGCTCGCACAGGCCGTAGGTGCCGGCGTCGAGACGCGCGATGGCGTCGTCCATGTCCGCCAGCGAGGCGTCCACGTGCTCCAGCACCGACTGGTCCTTCTCGCGCTCCACGGTCTCGGTCGCCATGTCCCCCGGGTGCTGGTCGAGCGACGACAACTCCGACGAGCCGGCCTGCTGGTCGTCCTGCTCGACGTGCTCGGCGACGTCCCGGTCGCGCAGGGCGGCGATCCTTTCCCGCTCGGCCCGCAGCCGGCGGCGCACCCGGTCGGTGTCCGTCAAGGTTGGCTCTTTCGCTCGGTGTCGCGCGAGCCCTGGCGGTGCAGCTCCTCGGCGGACAGGTCGGGGGCGCTGGGAGGAACCCCGTCGGGGTCGGGGACCGGCCCCTCCCCGGCGATGGGCACGTCGCGGGTGTCCCTGTCGAGGGTGCCACGCTCCTCGCCGGTCGTCGGCGCCAGCATCGGCTCGTCGGGGGGGTCGACGGGCTCGTTGCGGTCTAGCGCGTCGGCCATGTCGGTGGCGTGCGCCTGGCCCCCGGCCTCCATGTCCGGCTCGCCGACGAGGACCTCGTCGGTTGCCGGCAGCGTCGCCTCGGCGGCGGGCGGCTCCGGCGGGCCCTCGCGCAGGTTCGCGTCGACCGCCAGTTGGTTGCGGACGTTGACGGCGTGCTCCTCGGCGAGCAGGCCGGCGACCGTCGCCTCCTCGGGCGTGGCCACGGTTCCCCGCAGGAGCACCTGCTGTGGCCCGGCGGCGACGTCGACGCGCCGGGCGTCGACGCGCGGCGACTCGTCCAGCGCCGCGCGGACGCGTGCGAGTGTCTCTTCGTCCATCACCATCGCATCGGTGTGCCCACTGCCCGGCGAATCCATGCTGCCGCGGACGTCAGGAGACGTAGCGGCGGGCCCCTGAGCGGAACTGCACGTCGTCCATGGTCCGCAGCCGGCGCTCGACGTGGGCCGGGACGACCCGGCGGGCGCCAAGCACCCACGGCAGGCCGCGCACGGCGTCGGCCAGCCCGGCCAGCGAGACCCGGTCGCGGGGCAGCCGGCCCAGGACCAGCGCGGTGCGTCGCAGCGCGGATGACCAGGGCCTGCGCAGCCAGGTCGTCCACAGCGTGTTGCGGATGCCCAGGCGCCGGCGCGCGTGGGTGTCGCGCGGGGCGGCGTCGTGGTGCGCCGTGACGGTGTCGACGTAGACAAGCTCCCACCCAGCCGCCATCAGGTCGGTGGCCAGCAGCTCCTCCTCGCCGCCGATGAGCAGGCGGGGCTCGAACCCGCCGACCTGCAGGTAGGCGTCGCGGCGCACGACGACCGCGCACGCCATGAAGCCGACGACGGGCGGGCCGGGAAGGTCGGCGGGCCGCGGCAGGGGGCTGCCGGCCATGTCCGCGCAGATCGGGTCCTCCGCGCCGTTCTCGTCGACGAGGACGCGAGCAGCCAGCACGCCGACGCGCGGATGGCGGTCCAACACGTCGGCTGCGCGCCTCAGCGCGCCCGGCTCCCAGCGGCTGTCGTCGTCGGCGAAGGCGACGTACGGCGTGCCGGCCTGCAACACGCCCACCGTGCGCCCGGCCCCGCCGCGGTTCTCCTCCAGGGAGATCACCTCGACGTCACCGTAGGCGCGGCGCATCCGGTCCGCGGTGCCGTCCGACGAGGCGTCGTCGACGACGACCACGCGCGGGCGCTCGGGCAGCTCCCGCAGGGCCCCGGCGGTCGCCAGGGCCCGCTCGGCACGGTCGCGGGTGACCATGACGACGGTGACCCGCTCGTCGAACCCCGCGCGGGGGGCACGGGAGGAGGAGTCGGGGCGGGCGGTCACTCGCCCGGGCTGAGCCGCTCCAGGACCCCGCGCGCCACCTGACGGGGGCGCTGCTGCTCGCTCAGCCCGGCGTCGACCACGAGCAGCGCGCCGGTGAGAGCGGGGACCGCCCACTGCAGGGTCCGCAGCCGACGCTGGGCCTCGGCGGCCTCCGGCGGGGTCTGCGGCCCCGGCTCCGTCGCGCCGGAGGCGGGCACTCCGCCGCCATCGGTCGCCTCGTGGGCTTCGACCTGGCGGCCCATGTAGCCGGCGTAAGCGGTAGTGCCCAAGGCGGCGACCGTCAGCAGCGTCTTCAGTCCCGACAGGGTGCCCACCCCGCGCTGGGCGACCACGCGACCGCGGTTGGCGCGCAGGAGTCGGGTCGACCCCACCAGGTAGGCGCCGACGGCGGCGGCGTTCAGGGGCTGCCACCGGCCCCACCCCTCGTTGGCCACGCGGGTGCGCTCGCGCGGGTCGCTGACCTCCCGGCTGGCGCCGTTGAGCCCGACGGCCCCCATCAGCGAGCCGCCGAACCACGCCGCCAGCCCCAGGTCGTTCAACGACCTGGCCAGCGTGTTGCGTTGCGAAGGCATCACGGTCCTTTCCTCAAGAGTCGCAGGGTCCCGACGTCCGCGCTGCCTTACCCGGCCACGGACGCGGTAATCCAAGCGACGGGTCAGCCGGAGCCGCCCCGCCCGTCGTCGGGCATGTCGAGGAAGCCGCACAGCCGCGTGGCGACCGACGCGACGACGTCGCGGGTCGTGGCCTGGTCGTCCTCGCCGATCAGTCCTTCCATCTCCAGGGCCACGTCGCGCAGCGTGACGCTGACGTCCCGCCC
>JAHWKQ010000192.1 GCA_019347785.1 Actinomycetota bacterium | reverse complement strand
TCCGGCGTCGGCACCCCGGCGGCCGCCAGGCGGCCGGTCAGGCGCTCCACGGCGCCCGCGACCGTGCCGGACCGCTCGGCGGTGCCCGTGCCGTCCGCGCGCACGGCCGGCCCCTGCCTAGCGTCCCTCGGGCGGCGGGCCGTCAGGGGAGGACAGAACCTCCAGCCGCCGGCGCTGCTCCTCGTCGGCGAGCGCCCCGACGACCTCGTCGAGGTGGCCGGCGAGGACCTCGGCGAGGTTGTGCACCGTGAGCCCGATGCGGTGGTCGGTGACGCGGCTCTGCGGGAAGTTGTACGTGCGGATCTTCTCGGACCGGTCGCCGGTGCCGATCTGGCCCGCGCGCAGGTCGGCGCGCTCGCGGGCGGCGCGGTCCCGCTCCATCTGCAGCAGCCGGGCCCGCAGGATGCGCAGCGCCTTCTCGCGGTTCTGCACCTGGGACTTCTCGTCCTGGCAGCTGACGACCAGGCCCGTGGGGACGTGGGTGACCCGCACCGCCGAGTCGGTGGTGTTCACCGACTGGCCGCCGGGGCCCGAGGAGCGGTACACGTCCAGACGCAGGTCGCCCGGGGCGATTTCGACGTCCACCTCCTCGGCCTCGGGCATGACCGCCACCGAGGCGGTGGACGTGTGGATGCGCCCGGACGACTCGGTGACGGGCACCCGCTGGACGCGGTGCACGCCGGACTCGTGCTTCAGCCGCGAGTAGGCCCCCTCCCCGGCGACCCGGAAGACGAGCTCCTTGACGCCGCCGACCCCCTGCGCCGAGGCGCTCATCTCCTCCAGCGCCCAGCCCTGGCGCTCGGCGTAGCGGGCGTACATGCGGTACAGCTCCCCGGCGAACAGGCCCGCCTCGTCGCCGCCGGCGCCGGCGCGGACCTCCACGATCACGTTCTTGTCGTCCAGCGGGTCCCCCGGCAGCAGCAGCAGCCGCAGCCGGGCCGCGAGGGCCACGGCGCGGGCGTCCAGCCCGGCGGCCTCGTCCAGCAGCGCCGCGCGCTCTCCCGCGTCGGCGTCGGCGGCCAGCTCGCGCGCCGCCTGGGCGTCCTCGCGCGCCGCCCGGAACGCGGCGTGGGTGTCGACGATCTGCGACAGCTCGGCGTGGCGCTTGGCGGTGCGCGCGTAGCGCGCGTGGTCGGCCAGCACCGCGGGGTCGGCGAGCTCGCGGGCAGCCTCCTCGTGGGCACGCGACAGCTCCTCCAGCCGTCCGCGCAGGCGGCCGATGACGGCGTCGGCGGCCGGGGCCTCGCTCACGCCTGCTCGGCCGCGGCGGGGCCCAGCGGCTCGGTGGCCTCGTCGGGGCCCCACACGACCCTCGACGGCAGCCGGCGCCCGGTGCGGTCCACCAGGTCGGCGGACGGGACGACCGCCTCGAACGCGCGGATGGCGACCTCGACCTGATCGGAGCCGGGGGGCCTGGTCGTGATCGACTGCAGCCACAGGCCGGGGCGCATCAGCGCCCGCAGCAACGGGCCGCCGGACCCCGCCCCCAGCCGCAGCGCCTCGTAGGCCAGGCCGGCGACGACCGGCAGGAGCACGAGGCGCAGGGCGACGTGGTAGGCGGTCGTGACGAGCACGCCCCCGTCGGGGGCGGGGACGACGGCGCCTGCCAGCGAGTACAGGACGATGGCGGTGAGCATGACGAGCAGCAGGAAGTTCGTGCCGCAGCGCACGTGCAGGGTCGAGTACCCGTCGACGGCGACCGGGTCGAGGCGCTCCCCGTGCTCCCACGCCGCGATCGTCTTGTGCTCGGCGCCGTGGTAGGCGAACACCCGGCGGACGTCGGCCAGGGTCGAGATCCCCCACAGGTACAGCAGGAAGATGGCCATGCGCACCACCCCCTCCACGAGGTGGTAGGCCAGGCCGGAGCCCAGCGGCCCCTGCAGCGCCGCGAGCCCCAGGTTGGGCACGACGACGAAGACCACGACGAAGACCAGCAGGGCCACGGCCAGGCTGCCGCCCACCGCGCTCCGGCTGAGGCGCTCGGACTCGTCGACCGACTCGTTGGCGGACACGGTCAGGGCCCGCGTGCCGATCGCCAGCGAGTCGACCAGCGCGAACACGCCGCGCAGCAGCGGCCACCGCAGGGCCGGGTGACGCCGGGGCGCGTCGCTGGCCCGCCGGCGCTCGAGGTAGATGTCGCCCGAGGGGCGGCGGACCGCGACGGCCCAGGCGGCGGCGCCGCGCATCATCACGCCCTCGACGACCGCCTGGCCGCCGTAGTGGGGCGGGCGCCGCGCAGCGGCCGGGCGGGCGGTCAGGACCTCCTCGCCCCCGCCTGCCTCGCCTCGGCCTGCTTGGCCTGCGACTTGGCGTAGCGCTGCTTGTAGCGCTCCACGCGGCCACCGGTGTCGACCAGCTTCTGCTTGCCCGTGTAGAACGGATGACACTGGTTGCACAGCTCCACACGGATGCGCGGCTGCGTCGCGCGGGTCACGAACGTGCTCCCGCACGAGCAGGTCACCGTGGCCTCGACGTACTCCGGATGGATCCCGGTTTTCATGGTCGTCCTTCCCCGCGGGCGGGACACGGGCCCGTCGCGTCAGGTCTGCAGGTTGCTCTTCTGGATCTGCACCAGGAACTGGTTGTTGCTGCGCGTCGACCGCATCTTGTCGATGAGCAGCTCCAGGGCCGCGGGCCCCTCGAGCGCGTGCAGCACGCGCCGCAGCTTCCAGATGATCATCAGCTCCTCGCGATCGAGCAGCAGCTCCTCCTTGCGCGTCCCGCTGGCCTCGATGTCGATGGCGGGGAAGATGCGCTTCTGCTCGAGGCGGCGGTCCAGCCGCAGCTCCATGTTCCCGGTGCCCTTGAACTCCTCGAAGATGACCTCGTCCATCTTCGAGCCGGTCTCGATCAGGGCCGTGGCGACGATGGTCAGCGAGCCGCCGCGCTCGATGTTGCGGGCGGCCCCGAAGAAGCGCTTCGGCGGGTACAGGGCGGTCGAGTCGACGCCGCCTGACATGATGCGGCCGCTGGCGGGCGCCGCCAGGTTGTAGGCGCGCGCCAGGCGGGTGATCGAGTCGAGCAGCACGACCACGTCGTGGCCCGTCTCGACGAGCCGCTTCGCGCGCTCCATCGCCAGCTCGGCGATCTGCGTGTGGTCGTCGGCGGGCCGGTCGAACGTCGAGGCGATGACCTCCCCCGGGATGGACCGACGCATGTCGGTGACCTCCTCGGGGCGCTCGTCGACGAGCACGACCATGAGGTGGCACTCGGGGTTGTTGAAGGCGATGGCCTGCCCGAGCTCCTTGAGGATGGTGGTCTTGCCCGCCTTCGGCGGTGACACGACCAGCCCGCGCTGGCCCTTCCCGATGGGCGACATGAGGTCGATGATGCGCATCGACGTCGGCCCGTCGGGCGTCTCCAGGGGCAGCCGCTCGTCGGGGAACAGCGGCGTCATGTCCTTGAAGTCGGCCCGGTGCGGCAGGTTGCCGTTCTCGTCGGGCTTGACGCCGTTGACCTCCTCGACGTGCTGCAGGGCCGGCACCTTCTCGTTCGCCTTCTGCGGCCGGATCGGGCCGGACACCACGTCGCCGCGCCGCAGCCCGTGGCGCCGGACCATGCTCTGGGAGATGTACGCGTCGCCGTCCCCCGGCAGGTAGCCGCTGGCCCGCAGGAAGCCGTAGCCCTCCGGGAGGATGTCCAGCACCCCCGAGCGGACCTCGCCGGGCTCGCCCCCGCCGTCCTCGTCGTGCGGGCGGCCGGAGCGCTGCTGCTGCTGCTGCTGGTGCTGCTGGCCGGACTTGCGCCGGCGGTCCCGCCGGCTGCGGCGGCGCGACCGCCGGCCGTCGCCCTCGTCGTCGCGGGGTCGCTGGTCACCGCCGGGCACGGGCGGGTCCTGGCGCTCGGTGGGCACGGTCGTGTCCTGGCGCTCGGTGGGCGCGGGCGGGTCCTGGCGCTCGGTGGGCGCGGGCGGGTCCTGGCGC
>JAHWKQ010000191.1 GCA_019347785.1 Actinomycetota bacterium | reverse complement strand
GTCGACGCTGGCCGGGGCGACGCCCGGCTCCGTCGTCGGGGCGCTCGTGCTGTACGCCACGGGGCGCTGGGGCGGCCGGCCGCTCGTCCTGCGCGTCCGCACGGTGCTGCGCATCACCGAGCGCGACCTGGCCCGCGCTGACGCCTGGTTCGCGCGCTCGGGGCAGCTCGTCGTGCTGTTCGGCCGCATGGTGCCGCTGGCCCGCAGCGTCGTGTCCGTGCCGGCGGGAGCCGCCCGCATGCCGCTGGGCCGGTTCGTCCTCCTGACGGCCCTGGGATCGCTGGCGTGGAACGTCCTGCTCGTCGGGGCCGGCATGGCCCTCGGGTCACGCTGGCAACAGGTCTCCGGGGTGGTCGACGCGTTGACGAGCTGGGTCCTGCTGGCCATGGCCGGCGGGGTGGCCGTGGCCGCCTGGTGGTGGTGGCGCCGCCGCAGAGGGCGGCACCGGGTCACACGAGCGGGATGAGCAGACCGCCGAAGACGGCGACGGCGAAGACCACCCCCACGAGCGCCGCGACGAACGGCGGGCGGATGATCCCGGCCAGCATCCCGATCTCGGGCACGCTGACGCCCGCGCCGGCGATGAGGAATGCGAACAGCGGCCCCAACCCCACGCCCTTGTCGAGCAGAGCGGCCCCGATGGGCAGGAGCGCCTCGGCGCCCACGTAAAGCGGGACGCCCAGCAGGGCGGCGGCGGGGACCGCCAGCGTGCTCCCCGGGCCGGCGACGCGGCCGAGGACGTCGGGTGGCACGGCCAGGGACACGATCACGGCGAGCAGGACGGCCGCCACGACGGAGGGCAGCAGGCCCCGGATGGTGGCCAGCGCCGAGCGCCACGCCTCCCGGCTCTCCGCGCGCATCCCCCGCCACGGTGGCGGCCGGCCGGGATCTCCCGCCCGGCATCCGTCGCTTGTCACTTCGGTCACCCCACGGGGGACCAGGGTGACAAGCGCCGCTGTGGGGGCCATGGCGACGAGGCCCCGGCGCAAGCAGGCGTCGGCGAGGAGGGCGGCGAGCAGTGACCCCGCGATGGTCACGGCGGCGTAGCCAGCGGCCGGCGCGGGGCCGAACAGCAGCGCGATCACCGCGAGCAGCAGGGGGTCGAGCAGGGGCGAGGCCACGACGAAGGCCGCGGCCGTCGCGAGGCGCACCTCGGCGTTCAGCAAGCCGACGAGCACCGGGATCGTCGAATACGAGCAGAAGGGGGTGACGACGCCGAGGGCCACCCCCTTCAGCGCGCCCACCAGCGGCCCGCCGCCCATCCATCGTCGGATGCGGTCGGCGCCCAGCCGCCGGCGGGCGAGCGCGAAGAGAAACGACACCCCGACGAACAGCAGGACCAACTCGGCCAGGAGCGTCGCCGACACACGGGCGACCGCAAGCCCCTCGCTCACCGGGGTGCCGGGATCATCCCCTGACCGAGCTCAGCGGACGCGCCCGGCCGTACCACGGCGCCGCCTGGTGCGGGTCGGGCGCCGCGACCCGCCCGAGGCGGCCCATGACGAGGTCGGCGGCGCTGGGGAACTCCGACAGGCATTCGGCGTTCACCTCGAAGAGGCTGGCCGTGCCCTCCCGCCGCACGACGACGAACCCGACCTCGGCCAGCAGCTTGAGGTGGTGGGACACGGTCGACTGGCCCACGCCGACCGCGTCGACGAGCTCACCCACCCGCATGGGGCGTCGGGACGCCGCCAGGAGGTTGACGATGAGGACGCGGGTCGGGTCGGCAAGGCACCGGAACCAGGTCGCGTAGACGGTCGCGTCCTCGCGGTCCAACAGCAGATTATTCATCTATAATCGACGATAATAGATAAATCATCCGACCGCAAGCGTGTCCCGCCGTGTCGCTCGTTCAGCCCCGGGTGGCGCCGGACAGGCGCGGCACCCGCTCGTTGAGGGTGGTCACGTCCGTCCGCCGGCGCCCGCCGAGCGAGACGGCGACGGCGACGGCCGCGGAGGCCACGGCGGCGCCGAGAAACGGCGGCAGGGTCGGGACCGCGTCGGGGAACGTCGCGCCCAGCACGCCCCGGGTGATGGAGCCGGTGGCCAGGGCCCCGGGGGCGACGGCGCCCGCCAGGCCGGCAAGCGCCCCGGCCAACGCCCCGGCGGGCGTCGCCCGTCGCCACAGCCCCAGCAGGGCGGGGACGACGGCGGTGGCGCACAGCAGGTCGGCGATGAGCAGTTGGCGCAGCACGGAGTAGCCCTGCAGCGCGGCCACCACGGTTGGCACCACCAGCGCCACGGTCACCGCTCGGGCGGCGACCAGCGACATGGCGGGGCGCTCGACGGCGACGAGGGCGGCCAGGCCGCTCTCCAGGGTGTCCACCGACGAGGCGACCAGCGACACCGCCAGGACGAGCACGGCCAGCCCGACCCATCCGGGCAGCCCGGCCAGCAGCGCGAAAAAGGGCACGGGAGGGTCCCCCAGGGGCACACCGCTGCCGGCGGCCACGATGCCGATGCCCCCGACGAGCGCGACGACCGGGACGCAGCCGACCGCGGCGAGGGTCGCGCCCCTGGCCAGGGAGCGGGTGTCCCGCGCGGCCCATACCCGCTGCCAGTACCCCTGGTGGAACAGGTTGGCGGCCGTGACCGCCAGCACCAGGGTGACGCCGCTCTCGACGCCGGCGCGGTCAACCGCCAGCAGCCCGGTGGGGGTCAGCTCTCGCGCCGGCACGGAGACGCCCGCCACGAGGGCGCCGGCGGCGACACCCACGAGGGCCAGCAGCAGCCATCCCTGCCAGCAGTCGGTGCGTAGGCTGGCCCGCAGGCCCCCGTAGGCGGTGTACGCCAGCGTCACGGCCGCGACCGCCGTCACCCCGACCCGGGGATCGAGCCCCGACAAGGTCGCCGTGATCCCGCCGACGGCCGTGAGCTCGGCGGCGATGAACACGAGCATGTAGGCGATCGATACGCCGGCGACGTAGACGTGGAACGCCCGGCCGAAGCGCAGCCGCACGAACTCGGTCAGGGTGTGGCCGGCCGGCAGCACCCGCCGGAGCCGCCGGCCGAACACCGCCAGGGCGGCGAACGGCGCCGCCACCGCCGCGGCGTAGCCGGCCACGCCGTCCACTCCCACCACGGCGCCCACCTCAGGCGGGGCGAACAGGATCCAGGCGCCCAGGCCGGAGGCGAGGAACGACAGGCTCAGCACCCCTGGGCCCTGGCTGTCGCGGGCGACCAGGTAGTCCTCCAGATCGCCACGGTGGCGGGCGGCGCGGACGCCGACCCAGGCGAACAGGCCCAACGACGCCACCAAGGCGACAAGGGCGAGGACGGGATCCACCATGGCGCACTCCCTCCGCCGGTGCGAACCGGATCAGGTGCAAGGGGTCTGCGCCCGCGGCGCACTCTCAGCTCGTCCGAGCTCCCCCGGCCCGCCACGAGTCTAGCGACGCGCCCGGTCGGCGGCGCCGCCGGTGAGGTCGTGCACGCCCGCCGTGCAGCGTGTGTGGCTGTTGTGGCCGCGTCCGCTATTGTCTGCGCGGACCGTTGCACACTTTCGGGAGGTCACACATGACCAAGCTCCGCAGCAAGGCGCTCATCGCCATCCTCAGCGCCTTCCTCGTGTTCGGCAGCGCCGCCTGCACCACTGACACCGGCGGGGAGTCCGTCACCCAGCAGTAGCCCACAACCGCACACCGCTCTCGAAGGCGCAGGCCCCGGCCTGCGCCTTCGACGTCTCCGTCACGAGCGGGCGTACCGCGGGTTGAGGTTCGCCCCCGCCACGGCCGATGCTCAGGGATCATGGGGCGCACCACGCTGGGCATGCGAGTCACGAGTTGGCGCGCGCCCGCCGGGGAAGCCGGGGCCTGGCAGGTCTATCTCGTCGCCGGCCTCGTCGCGACGCTGGCCTTCTTCCTGCTGCCGCCGGCGGGCCTGGCCCAGGGGTTGTTGTTCGTCGCCGTCCACCTGTCGATGCTGGGGGCC
>JAHWKQ010000190.1 GCA_019347785.1 Actinomycetota bacterium | reverse complement strand
ACTCGCCGTAGGCGCGCCGGAACTGGCGACTGAGGTGCCCGGCCGACATGTTCACGCCGCGGGCGAGCGCCTCGACGTCCAGCGGCTGCGCGTACTCCCGGTCGATCCGGTCGCGGACGCGGCGCAGCCGCGCGAGGTCGCGCAGCTGCTGCGCCGCGGCGGGTCTGCTGGTCACGTGCGAGATCGTGCCACGCCGCGTCGGAGTTGCCTAGCGCGGCTGGCGTCCCAGCCCACCCCACGTGCGCTCTGGCCCGGTCCGCTCCGCTTACGTCCTCGATCTGCTCAGGCCCTGAGGCCCTCCGCCACTCGTGCCACGTCAACCGTCTCGTCAGCAGTCAGGGGAGACCCCGTGTCGAGAGGAAGCCGTCGAAAGGTCGGCGGCTTCACGGCCGTCAGGGCGCCAGCTGCGGGGTCCCCGTCGGTTCGGGCTCGGTGGCCGGTGGGGCCTCCTCGGTCTGCGTGGTGGTCGGGGTCTCGGTCTGCGTGGTCGAGCCTGACTCGTCCTCGGACGGCGTTGTCGGTGTCGGTGTGGCCGTCGGCGTCGGTGTGGCGGTGGGCGTGGGCGTCGGTGTCGGCGCCACGGGGGACGGAGTCGGGGCCGGTGTGGACGGCGTGGCCGTGGGCGTCGGCGTGGTGGCTGGGGTCGGTGTGGGCGTCGGGCCGGGCGGAGGCCTCCGGGCCGGTGTCGTGGAGGGGGTCGGCGCCGGCGTTGCCGGCTCGACCGTGGAGTCCGGCGCCGGGGCGGATGACGGGCCGGCGGGCCCCTTGGGCGCCGGTGGCGGTGGCGGTTGGGGCGCGGTGTCCGACGGCCGGGGATCGGTGAGGCCCGCCCCGGTCGGAGCGGTCGGACCAGCGGTCGGCCGCCGGGGCCCCGGTGACGCCGTCCCCGGGCTCACGGTGGGAGCGGCGTTCTCCTGCGCCGTGGGGTCCGATGGCTTCGTCGGCGTCGCGGGGGGCGGCGGCGTCGGTCCCACCTCGATGTCGGTCGGGCGGCGCGAGCGGCTCCTGACCGCCACCCGGTTCCGGTGGGTTCGAACGTCGCCGAGCAGCTCCCGGGAGGCGGCCACCGTCTCGCGCAGCCTCGGGCAGGGGGCCTGCGGTACGCGGGCACAGCGCTCCCGCCAGAGCTCGCGGAGCGTCTCGATGTGCGCCGCGAGTGCCGCCTCGACCTGATCGCGCGCGACCAGGTCGCCCGGCTCTGCCCTGACCCAGCGCAGCTCGGAGGCGGCCGCGCGGGTGTATCGGCGCAGTCGACCGGTCAGTTCCGCGGTGACCCCCACGGGCGCGCCGTCCACCACCCCGTTGAGCTCCTCCAGCCGGCGGGCCGCGAACTCCAGCTGCAGGGTGACCCGGTCGGAGGTGTCGGTCTCCAGCCCCAGGCGCGCCTGCTCCAGCATGAGCTTCAGGGGGTACAGCACGTCGCCGGGCAGCGCGTCCTCGCTCAACGCCACGCTCGGGGGCAGGACGAAGACCATGGCCGCCAGCAGCCATGCCACCGGCCGCACGAGGCTGGGCCGAGGGGTCGGGGTCCGCGCGGTGACGGTGCGCCCTGGGCCCCGGTTGCCCGCAGGGGCCGGGGACGTTCGCCAGGAAGGGTCGTCCTGCTCCCTGCGTCGCAGGAGGCCACCCACGACCATGCCGATCAGGACCGACGACACGAGCCAGACGCCGAGCACGGTGAGCAGCAGACGAACGGACGGCATCACACCAGCATGACGACGGCACCGGGCGGACCAGGTGCACCACCGACTTCGAGCGCCGCGTACGCTAACACGCTGCGCGCCCTGAGTTGCACGCCGTCATCCCTGCTGTGGAAAGCGGCCGCGCGGTGCCTTGATTCTCCTTCTGATCGGGAAACGGCCCCAAAGGGGCTCAAGTTCGTGCTTACATGGTCCGAGAGACGTCATGTCTCCGACCTCATGAGGACCCGTCGTGAGCCCTTCGACCGTCACCGTTCTGCTGGTGCTGCTCGCCATGTCGTTCGCCGCCTCGTGCTGGGGTGTCATCGACGGGGCCAACCGCCCGGTCGACGCCTGGACCACCGCCCGTCGCGACGAGGGGCGGTGGACGACCCTGCAACTGCTGTTCGGCATCTTCGGCGTGCTGGCGTACGTGATCTTCGTCCGCCCCAAGCTGAAGTCGGTCGAGCGGGTCGCGAATCACTAGCGCCCGACCGGCGGGCAGGGGCCGGGCGGCGGCAGCGCCGCGGAACCTCGCACGGCATCGGCCAGGCGCTCCAGGAACAGTGCTCGTGAGACCTCCACCGCCCCGAGCGACGCCAGGTGCGGTGTCTGCAGCTGGACGTCCAGCAGCGCGAACCCGCCCGCGCGCAGCCGCTCGACGAGGTGCACGAGCGCGACCTTGGAGGCGTCGTCGACGCGGTGGAACATCGACTCGCCCGTGAAGGCGCCACCGACGGCGACGCCGTAGAGGCCGCCGACCAGCGCGCCCGCCCGGTCCCAGACCTCGATGCTGTGCGCGACACCCAGCTCGTGCAGGCGCGTGTAGGCCAGCACCATCTCCGGGCGGATCCAGGTCCCCTCCCCCGGCCGCTCGGCGCAGCCCCGGATGACCCGGGCGAACGCTCGGTCCAGAGTGCAGGCGAGCGCGCCGCGGCGCAGGGTGCGTCGCAGCGACCGCGAAACTCGCAGGCCCTCCAGTGGGATCACGGCGCGTGGGTCCGGTGACCACCACAGCAGCGTGCCGTGGGCGTCCGGCCACGGGAACACGCCGTGGGCGTAGGCGTCCACGAGGATGTCCGGTCGCAGGTCCCCGCCCCGCGCCAGCGGGGCGTCGCCCGGCGCGGTGCCAGGGTCGGGGAAGCGGATGGACGGGCTCGCCACGGCGTGACCGGCCGGGCTACCGCGACAGTGGCGCGCCCATCGCGTGCGCGCCACCGTCGACGTGCACGATCTCGCCGGTGACCGCCGGCGTCCAGTCGCTGAGCAGGGCGCACGCGACGCGCGCGACAGGCCCCGGGTCGGTGATGTCCCAGCCCAGCGGGGCCCGCTCGGCCCAGACGCGCTCGAACGCGTCGAAGCCCTCGATGGACCTGGCGGCCACGGTCCGCAGCGGCCCCGCGGCGACGAGGTTCACGCGCGTGCCCTGCGCGCCCAGGTCGCGCGCCAGGTAGCGGCAGCAGGACTCCAGTCCCGCCTTGGCCACGCCCATCCAGTCGTAGGCGGGCCAGGCCACGGTCGCGTCGAAGTCCAGGCCCACGACCGCCCCGCCGCCGGCGTTGGCCAGCAGCGGCGCCAGCGCCCGCCCCAGGGCCGCCAGCGAGTAGGTCGAGATGTGCAGCGCGGTGGCGACGTCCCGCCACGGCGTCTGCAGGAAGCCGCCGCCCAGCGCGGACGGGGGGGCGTTTCTGATCGCGTGCACGTGGCCGTCCAGGGCCCCCCAGCGGTCGCCGAGAGCGTCGGCGACGGCGTCGAAGTGGGCCGCCTCGGTGACGTCGAGCTCGAGGACCTCCGGGGGGTCCGGCAGCTTGTGGGCGACCCGGCGGGTGAGGGCGAGGCCGCGGCCGGCGCCCGACAGGACCACCTCCGCCCCCTGCTCCTGGGCGGTGCGGGCGATGGCGAAGGCGATCGAGGCCTCGGTCAGCACGCCGGTGACCAGCAGCCGCTTGCCGTCGAGCAGCGTCACAGCACCGGTCGAGTGAACATGAACGTCGCCATGTCGACGAACGTCTTCAGTCGACGGTTCGTCATTGCGGCAGGTTGTCGTGGCGGAAGCCGGGACGCCATGCCCCGGCCAGTGACCGGAGCGTCTCGGCCACCACGGCCCGGGTGGCCGACGGCTCGATGACCTCGTCGATGGAGCCGCCCTGCGCGGGGATGGCGGCGTCCATCGCCTCGGCGCGGTAGCGGGCCACGAGCTCGTCGCGCCGGGCGGGGTCCGCCTGCAGCTCGCGGCGGAAGATCACGTCCACGGCC
>JAHWKQ010000028.1 GCA_019347785.1 Actinomycetota bacterium | reverse complement strand
CGAAACACCGGGGGAGGAATAGTGGCGTTCGTGACGCGCCGGGGGCAGCGGTGGCGCGCGCGCTACCGCGGGCCGGACGGCCGCGAGCGCTCGCAGAGCTTCGATCGCAAGCTCGACGCCGAGCGGTGGCTGGCGATCGCCACGGCCGACGTGGTGCGCGGCCAGTGGGTCGACCCGGCGCTAGGGCGCATGAGCTTCGCAAGCTGGGCGCGACGGTGGGAAGCCGGACTCGTCGGGCTGCGCCCCTCGACACGGGCGCTCAACGTGCGGGTCCTGCACGGGCACCTGCTGCCCCGGTTCGGCTCGACGCCGCTGGGCCGGATCACGCACGCGGACGTGTCCGCGATGGTGGCCGACGACCTGGCTGAGGGGCTGTCCGCGTCCGCCACGCGCCGACACGTGTTCGTGCTGCGCCAGGTCCTCGAGGCGGCTAAGACTGACGGGCGCCTGGCCCGCAACGTCGCGCGTGACGTGAAGCTGCCGGCCGAGCGCTCGCGGCCGATGCGGACGCTCATGCCCGGCCAGGTCGCGCAGCTGGCCGACACGGTGCGCCCCGTCCACTACCGGCCGCTGATCCTCACGGCCGCCTACGTGGGCTTGCGTTTCGGCGAGCTGGTGGGTCTGCGTGTGGGCAAGGTCGACGTGCTGCGCCGCACGGTGCTCGTGGACACCCAGCTCGTCGAGGTCGACGGGGCCCTGTCGTGGGGGCCGCCCAAGTCGTCGGCGGGCACCCGGACGGTGACGATGCCGGCCACGGTCGCCGAGCTGCTCGGGGCGCACATGGGCACCGACCCGGTGCGCGAGTCCGGGCTGGTGTTCCCAACGGTCACGGGGCGGCCGTTGCGTCGCACGCATTGGGCGAAGACGTGGCGCCGAGCGGTGGGGGAGTGCTTCGACGGGACGGACCTTGCCAGCCTCACGTTCCACGAGCTGCGGCACACCGCGGCGTCGCTGGCGATCGCGGTCGGGGCGCACCCGGCGGTGATCCGCGACCGGCTCGGGCACAGCTCGATCACGACCACGATCGACACCTACGGGCACCTTTTCCCCAGCCTCGACGAGGCGCTCGCAGAAGGGCTCGACGGGCTGCTGCGTGAGTCTCTTGCGGCCACTGTGCGGCCAGTAGACGGTCAGACGGTGCGTTTTCGCAGGTCAGAGGGTTAGCGGTGCTAGCTTCCCAAGCTCGTGACGGGGGTTCGATTCCCCTCACCCGCTCTCCTGGTCAGCGGGCTTTTCCGCTGGTCCTCGACGACGCACACGTTGCACGCCGCGAGAGTTTCGCTGAGACGACCGTCGCCGGAACGCCGCCACCGCCCACAACGAAACAGGAACGTGCCGGCTGCCCCCGCTGGCGGTGGGCATACTCGTCGTATGAGCACGACGGCGGTCCTGGCGGGCGCGCTGTTCGCGGTCATTGCTCTGCTGGGCGCGTCGCTGTTTGCGTTGCTGTCGGAGTTGCGGTCCCTCGGCCGGGAGCTACGCGCCCAGATCGCCGCAGCCCGCGCCCAGCTTGAGGCGCTGCACCTCGACGTCACGCAGATCGGGACGCGCCTCAGCGCCCATGTGCAGGAACACGGGTAGCCCTGGCCTCACATCGCGGGTGGCTCTCGTCGGGTCGCCCTCTCCCGCGGCGGCCGAGTCCGCGGCGTCGACATCCTCGTAGACGCCACAAGCTGTCCTTACGACCCGCACATAGTCAGGTGCAAAGCGTTACGCTGCGGGGTTCCCAGCCTTGCCGCCCGTACCCGAGCGGGTGCTCGCAACCGGCGCGGCCGCCCGGCGGCGGCCGGTGACGGCGGGAGTCATACCGTGCGCATGAGGATGGCCCGTACCGTGGTGATCGGCTTGCTCGTCGGGGCGCTGCTGCCCAAGCTCGTCCTGCCGTCGCGGCTGGACCGGGTGGCGCGCCCCTCGGAGTGGGCGATCGGACAGCACGCGGTCACGACCCTGGACAAACGGGTCCTCGACGGTGGCCTCGACAAGGTGGCGGTCGTCCATTACCGCGTCGAGGACGTGCGGCGCCGTCCGCCCCAGCGTGCGCCACGGTGCGCCCGGCTGGGCGCCGGGCCACCCTCGGGGGGGCGCCTCAGCTCCGCCGGGGTCTACGACGTGGACGTCAGCGCGTACGCCTGGTTCGGGGTGCCCTACGCTCGTCGCACCATCCACTGCGCCTGGGCCCCGCCGGGAGGGGAGGCGGCTTCCTAGTAGCCGCGGCCGCTGGCACCCCGCCCGACAAGCCGGCGGGCTCGGTCAGGCGGGGCCGGGGCCCATGCCGCGCGCCATGTTGGCGAACCGCGAGTGGTTTCCGATGAACGCCAGGCGGACGGTCCGCAGCGGGCCGTTGCGGTGCTTGGCGACGATCAGCTCCGCCTCGCCGGCCGAGTCGCTGTCTGGGTTGTAGACCTCGTCGCGGTAGATGAACGAGACAATGTCGGCGTCCTGCTCGATGCTGTTGTGCACGATCGTCCCGTTGGCCACGAAGTTGTGGGTGCCGTCCACGGTGGCGTCGAAGACCGGCTCCGGCCCGAGCGCGTCCACGCGCTCCACCGGCTCCCAGCGGACTGCGGAGGCGCCGGGCCGGTGGGGGACGCCGACGCGGCCGCCCACCTCCAGCTCGTCCAGGCGCCGCCAGCCGTCCACCGTCAGGAAGGGGTGGTTGGCGCTGGCCTTGACCTCCTGACCCGACGCCAGCGCCAGGCGGAACACCGGCTTGACGCCGCTGGGGAAGACGTGGCTCATCGTGGCGGGCACGAGCCGCAGGTGCCGGTCGACCGTCCAGACGGGGACGTCGCGGTCGCCGGATTCCAGCATCGCCCCGAGCGTCACCTCGGCGTCGGTGTCACACCGCAGCACGCGCGTATCGGCCGTGAGGCAGCCGGACTCGCGCAGGTCCGACAGCTGCGGCCGGCGGTCGGTGCGGTCCTCGGGCTTGCGGTTGAGCTGGGACAGCGCGATCACGGGCAGGTCCAGCTCCTTGGCCAGCACCTTGAGGCCCCGGCTGAGCTCGGCGACCTCCTGCACCCGGCTGTCGACGCGCCGGTGGGACTCCATCAGCTGCAGGTAGTCGAGGATGACCAGGTCCAGGCCGTGACGCTGCTTGAGCCGCCGGCAGCGGGAGCGGATCTCCATGAGGTTGATGCCCGGGGTGTCGTCGATGAACAGCGGCGCCTCGGCCAGCCGGCCGATCGCCTGGGACAGCTTGGGCCAGTCGGGGTCGCGCAGCCGGCCGGTCCGCAGCCGGTCGCTGTCGACGCGGGCCTGCCCGGCCAGGATGCGCATGACCAGCTCCATGCGCGACATCTCCAGGCTGAACAGGACGACGGGTCTGCGCTGCTCCACCGCGACGTTCGTCGCCATGTTGGTGACCAGGGTGGACTTCCCCATCGCGGGCCGGGCAGCCAGGATCACCAGGTTGGACGGCTGCAGCCCGGCCGTGAGCTCGTCGAAGTCGGCGAAGCCCGTGGGCAGCCCGGTGATCGCCGAGTCCTGCTCGTGCAGGCGCTCGATCTGCTCGAACGTCTCGTTGAGCAGGTCCTTCATCGAGACCAGCTCGCTGAGCCGCCCCTGCTGGGCGACCCGGAAGACGAGTGCCTCGGAGGAGTCGACCGCGTCCTCGGGCGGGACGTCGTCGGAGAAGCCCAGCCGGGTGATCGTCGTGCCCACGTCGATGAGCCGGCGGCGCAGCGCCCGGCCCGCCACGATGCGCGCGTAGTAGGGGGCGTTGGCGGGCGTGGACACCCGGCCGAGGATGTCGGCCAGGGCCACCCGTCCCCCGACGTCCTCCAGGCGGCCGCGCCGGCTCAGCTCGTCGGCCACCGTGACGGCGTCGGCGGGCTCGCCGCGGTCGTACAGGGCGCGGGCCGCCTCGAAGACGGTCCGGTGGGCGCCCCGGTAGAAGTCGTCCGCGCCGATGAACTCGCTGACCTCGGCGATGGCGTCGCGCGACAGCAGCATGCTGCCGAGGACGCTCACCTCGGCGTCCAGGTCGTGCGGCGGAACCCGGTCTTCGTGCGCCGTCAGGGCGCGGTGCGGTGCGGCGGGGGAAGGAGCGCCGACCTCGTGGGGCTCGACAGCCAACGAGGGCCTCCTTGTGTCACTGCGCTCGGACGACCTCCACGGTCAGGGTCGCCGACAATTCGGGGTGCAGCCGCACGTCCACCTCGTGGGCGCCGAGCCGCTTGAGCGGTCGCTCCATGGGCATGCGGCGCCGGTCGACGGTGACGCCGAGCTGGTCGGTGAGGGCCTCGGCCACCACGGTGTTGCCGACCGAGCCGTACAGCGTGCCGTCCTCGCCGGCCATCACCGGAACCACGACCGGACACTCCTCGAGCCTGGCCTTCAGCTCCTCGGCCTCGCCCAACGTGCGGGCCTCCCGCTTGCGGCGGGCCGCCCGCATCGCCTGGGCGTCCCTGACGGCGCCCCTCGTGGCCCGCATGGCCAGGCCGCGGGGTACCAGGTAGTTGTTGGCGTAGCCGTCGGCGACGCCGACGATGTCGCCGGTCTGGCCGAGGTTGGCCACGTCTTGTCTGAGGATGACCTGCATCTGACGGGCCGCTCCTAGCGGTTGCTGTAGGGCAGCAGCGCCATCTCCCGGGCGTTCTTGATCGCCGCGGCAAGCTGCTTCTGGTACTGCGGGCTCGTGCCGGTGGCGCGGCCCGCGCGGATCTTGCCGCGATCGCTGATGAACTTCTTCAGCAGCGCCACGTCCTTGTAGTCGATGTACTCGACGTGGTTCTTGGCGAAGTAGTCCTCTTTGCGCTTGGGCTTGCGTTCGCGAGGTGGCACGGGGCGCTCCTTGTGGGCCGCGGTCGCTAGAACGGGACGTCGTCGGTGGAGGGGGGAGCCGCGGGGGGTGGCGCGCCGCCGTGCCCGGCGGGGGCGCCGCGGCCGCCGCCGCCGCGCGACACCTTCGAGACCTTGGCGGTGGCCCAGCGCAGGCTGGGGCAGACCTCGTCGGCCTCGACCTCGGTGACCCAGCGGGTCTGGCCCTCGCGGTCCTCGTACGAGCGGCTGATCAGCCGCCCGGTGACGAGCACGCGGGTGCCGCGGGCCAGCGACTCGGCGGCGTTCTCGGCGTAGTCACGCCAGACGTTGACGTTGAAGAAGCCGTCGGTGCGGTCCTCCCACTCGTTGGTGTCGCGATTGCGGATGCGCCGGTTGACGGCCACGCGCATGTTCGCCACCGCCACCCCCGAGGGGGTGTAGCGAAGCTCGGGGTCGTCGGTCAGGTTGCCGACGAGGGTGATCGTGTTCTCCGTCGCCACGGGGGCTCCTCCTGTGCGTCCCTGCCTGCCGCGGAGTGGCTAGGACACGCGCTTGACGCGCGCGCCGGGGCGGACGACCTTGTGGCGCACGACCTCGTCGGTCAGGCGCAGCTGCCGCTCCACCTCGTCCAGCCCCGGCGACCCGATCCGCAGGTCGACGACGGTGTAATAGCCGTCGGTCATGTGGTCGATCTCGTAGGCGAACGGGCGCTTGCCCCAGTGGTCGACCCGCTCCACGGACCCGCCCTGATCGCCGATCAGCTTGGTGAAGCGGTCGACGGTGGCGGACACCGCGGTCTCGTCGAGCGAGCCCCGCGTGATCATCATCAGCTCGTATGTGCGCATGGACCATCCCATGGTCTGGAAGCGGCCCCCGCCCGGCCGGACGACCGGGGGAGCAGGACGGCGGCGATCCCGGCACGGTAGCACCCGGGGCGCGCCTTCCTCCACTCCGACCTCGTCAGCGTAGCCGGGCCCTGTGTCAGACCCGCGCGGCCACGGCGGGCGCCTGTGGGTGACCGCGTGCGCGGACGCCGTCGCTAGCCGTGCGCCGGCGGGCTGGCCTCCAGGGCCACGCGCTCGGCCCCCGGTTGCGGGGACGGGGCGGCGCCGTTCAGGGCCTCGACGGCTTCGGGCACGTCGCGGACGACGAGGTACAGATCCTGTACCGCCGGATCCGCCAGGCCGTCGGCGACCATGCGGCGCAGCTGCCCCAGCAGCGGGTCCCAGAAGCCGTCGTCGTCCACCACCACGACGGGCCGGTCGTGGTAGGCCAGCTGCTTGAGCGTGACGATCTCGATGAGCTCCTCCAGCGTGCCGATGCCGCCGGGCAGGACGACGAACGCGTCGCTGCGCTCGTCCATGATCGCCTTGCGCTCGCGCATCGTGTCGGTGCGGATGAGCTCGGTCACGGCCTCCAGGGCGACCTCCCTGTCGGCCAGCCGATGGGGGATGACGCCGGTCACGTGCGCCCCGGCGGCGAGCGCCGCCCTTGCGACCTCGCCCATCAGGCCGACGTTGCCGCCGCCGTAGACCATCCGCCAGCCGTGGGCGGCGATCGCGCGTCCCAACTGCGCGGCGACGCGGCGGCGCGACGGGTCGACACGCTCGCTGGAGGCGCAGTAGACACAGACGGTCAAAGCTGACACTGACCCGATGCTAGTCGCCGGTCAGACCCTCAGCCGGGCCGTCGAGCCCGCCGAGAGGCGCTCCCGCGCCGCGTGGAGGGCCGGCGACTCGCCCCGGAACGGCGGTGCCACACGGGCCATGGCGCGCAGGGAGCGGCTCGTCGCCGTCGCCGCGAGGTCGGCGCCGCGGTGACCGACCAGGTGACCCACCGGGCCCCACAGCCGGCGCGCCCAGCGCGGCTGCAGGGTGAACGCCAGCGACGCGACAGCGGCCCACGCCGGGCGCGCCGGCAGCGGCACGGGGATGTTGAACAGGAACCACAGCGTCTCCCGGGCGGCGGCGGTGACCCGCAGCAGGGGGCGTACGCGGCGGTAGTAGGCGTGCAGGTCGTCGACGCGGTGGGGGGCGTCGGCTCGCTCGACGCCGACGAGCTCGGCCGTGCGCACCTGCTCGGCGACATAACGGTCGGCCTGCCCGCCGGTGAGCCGTCCACCACAGCGGCGGAAGGTTTCCAGGAAGCTCTCCACCTCGGTGCAGTGCACCCACAACAGCAGCTCGGGGTCCGAGGCGCGGTAGGCCAGCCCCGTCTCCGGCTCCACGCCGGACAGGCGGGCGTGCAGGCCCCGCAGCCGCGCGGCCGCCCGTGCCGCCTCGGCGGTCGTCCCGAAGTTGACCGCCGCGAGGTACTCCCCCGTGCGGGCCAGGCGACCCCAGGGGTCGTCGCGGTAGTGGGAGTGCTGCACGACGCCGGCCATCGCCAGCGGGTGCAGGGTCTGCAGCATCAGGGCGCGAACCCCGGCTAGGGCCATCGACGGGTCGGCGTGCACCTTCCAGGTGACGCTGCCGGGCCCGAACAGCCCCGGATCCGGTGGGGGGCTCACCGGGCCCAGCATGGCACGGCGCCATCCCGCCGGAGCTGGTCCGGATCCCTGCCCACGACGAGGGGGGCCAGCCCGCCTAGACTCACGTCCGTGGCTCTTCCCACCCCGCTGCTCAGCCCCCGCGCGCACCGGCGATGACCGGCCGCGCGCCCGACTGGCGAGAGGATGTGCGGCGGCTCGAGCGCCGCATGCGCGCCGAGCTGCGCGCGGAGGCGGAGGAGTACGAGCGGCTGGCCGCGCTGGACCTGCTGCGAGGCCGGACGCTGGCCGACGTGGCCCGCGAGCTGGCCGGGCGCGGCGACATCGTCGCCGTCAGCGCCGGGGGGCGCACGTTCGTGGGGCCCGTCGTCCATGCGGCGGGCGACCTGGCCTGCCTGCGCACACACCGCGAGGACGTGGATGTCAACCTGCCGGCCGCGGCCGCCGTCCGCGTCGTCGAGCGCAGCCCCTCCGGCGGCAAGCCGGGCACCGGGCCCGACAGCTTCAAGGCCAGGCTCTTCGAGCACGAGGGCGCCGGGGTCCCCGTCGAGGTCGGGTGGGCCGGCGAGCGGCTGTTGGGGGTCGTCCGCGCGGTCGCCGTGGACCACGTCGTCATGGATGACGAGGGGCAGCGGTGGCACCTGGCCACCGCTCGGATCGCCTACCTGGCCAGCCCGCGCGCCTAGCGTCAGCGGTCGCGGATGACCTCGATGTCCTCCACGCCCTCGCCCGGGTGGTTCACGGGCTGGCTGCGCAGCCAGTCGAGGATCTCGTCCTTGAAGAAGCGGATGGCCCGGCCGCGCGGCAGGCGGTGCGCCGGCAGCACGCCGTCCCGGGCGAGCTTGCGGACGTAGTCGATGTTGAGGTTCAGAAGTCGTGCGACCTGCGCCGCGTCCATGACGGGCGGATAGTCGCGCTCCGGCGGCACATCGGGCTCCAATCCATCCTCCTTCGGGAGATGGCCGGACGCTAGCAATGGCAAGGGTAGTTAACAAGCATTGACAGCGCTCGTGTCGCCCTTCATGCCGTGCTGGAACCCTCGCACATCGCCCAACCACCCGCCAACCCCTCTTCCACAGACATGGACAGGGAAGATCTTGCCGGTGTTGGCAGTGCTGCTAGGGTGCTGCGCCGTCTCCAGCACCATGATGCGCATCACATGTGAGGGGAACGGTGATCACCGCGTCTCGACTGCGGCCGTCGGGCACGACGGCGCAGGCCCGCCGGCCTCTGCGGACACGCGTGTCGCTCGGTCATTTGGCGGTCTTCGGGGTCGGCCTGGTGGCCGTGGTTCTCAACTACAGCCTCCTGCGGGCGCGGGACGACACGGTCAGGGTGGCCGTCGCGGCCCGGGACCTCGTGGCCGGCGCCGCCGTGACCCCCGACGCCTTCCGCTTCACGCGGGCCCGGCTGGACGAGCAGGTGCTGGACACCCTGTTGCAGCCCGAGACGGTTGGGCAGGTCGACGGCTGGGTGGCCACGGGCCTCGTGCCGGCGGGGGAGCTGGTCCAGCGCAGTGACCTCCTGCCGGTGGCGGCACGGGCTGGACAGCGAGCCATGAGCCTTCCCCTGGAGCCCGCGCACGCCGCGGGCGGGGCGCTGACCCCCGGGGACCGCGTCGACGTCGTCGAGGTCCACGGAGCCACCGCCCGGTACGTCGTCACCGGCGCCGAGGTGCTCGCCGTCACGGACACCGGCGCCGCCACCGGCCTCGCCGGCGCCGGTGCGTTCAGCGTGACCCTGGCGGTCGACGACCGGGCCGCCCTGCGCCTGGCCCTGGCCATCAGGGCCGACGCCGTGGAGGTGGTGCGGGCGACCGGCGCCCCGCCGGCCGACGTGGCCGCGTTGGACGCCGCCCGCGCGGGAGCGCCGTGAGGCGCGTGGGCGGGCGGGCGCCTTTCGTGAGCGCCGTGAGGCGCGTGGGCGGGCGGGCGCCCCTCGTGAGCGCCGTGAGGCGCGTGGGCGGGCGGGCGCCCCTCGTGAGCGCCCTGAGGCCGCCGTGCTGACCGATGCCGAGCTCGCCATCGTGGCGAGCCCCCGCCCGTGGGCACTGCGCCTGCACCGCTTCGTCGCCGACCACGGCGGCGCGCGGGTGCGCACGACGGTCCTCCACGCGGACGACGCCCTGGCGGAGCGCTATGACGTCCTCGTCGTCGACGACACGACATCGTTCCTCACCCGCCGCCTCGTGGGCCGAGTCCGCGACCACGGCCGGCGGATCCTGGGCGTCTTCGACCCGGAGGATCCCCGCGGCAAGGGCGAGTTGATGGAGCTGGGCGTCGACGACGTGATCGAGCGGGACGCGTCACCGAGGGAGTTCCTCGTCGCCATCGCGGGGCTGCTCGTCGACACGCCCGCGGCGGCGGCCACCCCCGCGGAGACGGAGGCGACCGACCGCCCCCACGGCCGGCTCACGGCCGCGCCGGAGACCGGGGGCGGTGGGCGCTGCGTGGTGGCCGTCGGCGGGCCCTCGGGCGGGCCGGGCGCCACGGAGGTGGCCGTGCATCTGGCGGCCGCTCTGGCCGTCGTCCGCCGGTGCCTGCTGGTCGACGCCGACGACGTCGCCCCGTCCGTCGCGCAGCGCCTGGACCTTGCCCCCTACCCCAACGTGATCGCCGCCGTCGAGGCGGCGCAGCGCGACGACGGCAGCCTGCCGGGCACCCTGGCCAGCCTCTCGGGCAACCTGTCGGTCCTCCCGGGGCTCGCCCACCCCGGCGACTGGGCCGACGTGCGTGCCGGCGAGGTCGTCGACGCCATGCAACAGCTCGCGGCGCATATGGGCACGGTCGTCGTCAACGTCGGGCACCGGCTCGAGGATGTCCCCTCGGCCGGCGGCCCGCCGCGCTACGGGTTGAGCCGTGCCGTCCTCGGGATGGCCGACGTCGTCGTCGGCGTCGGTCTTCCCACCCCGGTGGGCGTGAGCCGTCTGCTCGAGTGGGTCGTGTCGGCCGCGTCCCTCGCCCGGTCCACGGCGTGCCACCTGGTCCTGAGCCGGGCACCGGCGAGCGCCTTCCTGCGGGCGGAGATCTCAGAGGAGATCCGCCGCACGTTCGAGCCGTCGTCGCTGTCCTTCCTCCCCGCCGACCGGCGCCTGGAGTCCGCGTCCTGGAGGGGTGAGATCGCGGTCAGGGGCCCCTTCGCCAGAGCAGTGGCGGGCCTGGCCGGGCTGGTAGCCCCCGTCCCGCCCGGCCCCGCAGCCCGTGGCGCGAGGTGAGCGCCTCGTCGGCGACGGCCTACGACGCGATACGGGGCACCGTGCTGGGCGTCGTCGAGCGTGAGCGACTCGACCTGGACCACGACCTCTCCGAGGTGCGCAGGACCGTGGCCGAGGCGGTCGACGGCTACCAGCGCCGGGCCCGGCTGGGCGACGGGACGGCCCTGCGGGACCCGGCCGACATGGCCAGCCGTGTGCTGCGCTCGCTCACCGCGTTCGGCCCGCTGACGGAGCTGCTCGTGCGACCCGACGTCGAGGAGATCTTCGTCGAGGGCGCCCGCGTGACCTACCTGGACGAGTCCGGCCGCCTCCAGGCGCTGGGCGCCCCCACCACCGAGGAGGAGAATCGCCAGGTCGTCGACCGGCTGCTGTCGGCGACCCAGCGGCGCCTCGACGCGGGGCAGCCGCTGGTGCAGGCGCGGGTGCTCGACGGCCGCGCGCGGCTCACGGCCGCCATCTCGCCTCTGTGCGAGGGCCTGTCGGCCACCATCCGCCGGCACACCCTGCGGCGCGAGACGCTCGCCTCACTGCGCGCGCACGGCTCCCTGACGCGTGGGGCCGCCGACTTCCTGTGGGGCGTGATGCAGGCGTCCACGAGCCTGCTGGTCTCCGGCCCGCCCGGCTCGGGCAAGACCTCGACGCTGAGCGCGCTGCTGGCCGCCGCACCGACCACGCACTGCATCCGCTGCTGTGAGGAGATCCGGGAGCTCAACGTCCCGCTGCCGCACGGCTCATATTACGAGGCGCGCCCCGCCGGTCTGGACGGCAGCGCCGAGGTGTCGCTGCGCGACCTCGTCAAGTTCATGCTGGCGATGCGCCCCGACCGGATCGTCGTCGGGGAGGTCCGGGGCTCGGAAGCCTTCGAGCTGACCCGAGCCGTCAACGCCGGCTGCGGGTTCGCCTGCACGGTGCACGCCAATTCGGCGCGCGACGCGCTCACCGCCGTCGTCAACGCGGCGATCATGGCCGGTGAGAACGTCACCGAGCCGATCGTCCGCCGGGTCTTCGCCGACGCGATCGACCTCGTGGTGCACCTCGACTTCGACGCCCCGCCCGGCGGCGTCGGGGAGGGCATCCGCCGGCAGGTGACCGAGATCCTCGCGGTCGTGCCCTCCCTGCACGACGACTTCTCGACCGAGCCCATCTTCACCAGGGCGGAGCCGGGCGCGCCGCTGCTGTGGACCGGTGCGCTGCCGCCGTCGGCCGGCACGGTCGACCGCCGCCTGGCCGGGGCGCTCACCCTTCGCGACCTCGCCGAGGGACGAGGGGCGCGACCGTGACGTTGCTCGCGTCGCTGGCGACCGGGTTGGGCGTCTTCTTGCTCCTGGGGCTCCTCACGGGGACCGTCACGGTCACGCGTGCCCGGCCCGCGCACCGGCGACGCCGCGACCGTGGGCGCGAGTGGCTGGCCGAGGCGGGAACGACCCTGTCCCCTGCGCGCTTCTGGGCCGCCTGCGCGGGACTGGGGACGGTCGTGTTCGCCCTGATGGTCGCCGTCACGGACACGCCCGCGGTCGCGGTCGTCCCCGCGGCCGCGGCGGGCCTGCTGCCCCGCGCCTGGCTGGCGCGCGAGCGCACCCGCCGCCTGCGGGAGCTACAGCGGGCCTGGCCCGACGGCCTGCGCGAGATCGTCGCCGGGGTCGCCTCGGGCATGTCCCTCGCGCACGCGGTGGGCGGCCTGGCCGGCAACGGCCCACCGCCCCTGCGCGACGCGTTCGGACAGTTCCCGACGCTCGTCCGCGCCCTCGGGGTCGTGCCGGCGCTGGAGATCGTGCGCGAGCAGCTGAGTGACCCGACGTCCGATCGGATCATCGAGGTCCTGGTCCTGGCGCACGAGCGGGGGGGCCGCATCGTGAGCGAGGTCCTGCGTGACCTGTCCGACGCGACCGTGCGGGACATCCGCGCCTCCGAGGAGGTCGCCACCAGCGGCCTGGAGCAACGCATCAACGGCCGGGCCGTCTTCGTGCTCCCATGGGCGGTGCTGCTGTTGCTGACCGCCCGCCCCGGCGACTTCCGTATCTTCTACCAGTCGCCGGACGGGGTCCTGGTCGTCGCCGTGGCCGCGGGGCTGAGTCTGCTCGGCGTGTGGCTGCTGGGCCGCCTGGGCCGCGAGCCGCTGGAGGAGCGGGTCTTCGGCGGCGAGTCGCGGCCGGGCCCCGGTTGAGCCGGTGAGCCCCGCGGTGGATGCCTCGGCGTTGCTGGTCGCGGTGGTCAGCGGCGGGGCCTGTGCCGCGCTGGCCCGCCTCTGGGTCAGGCCGACGCCCCGGCTCGGGGCGCGGGTCCGGCCCTACACCGTCGCCAGCCGCTCGGCGCTGGGTCGCAGTGTCGACACGGTGGCCGTCCGGACCCCGGGCGGGGGCGGGGGCCTCGGCGCCCTCGTGCGGTCGGTGATCATCCGGGCGGCGAAGCGCCTCGGCGGACTCGTGGACGGCACCGCCGACGATGCGCTGCTGCTGCGGCTTCGCCAGGCCGGCCTGCTGACCTCGCTGCCGCCGGAGCGGCGTGTCCAGGAGTACCGGGTGCGCCAGCTGCTGGCGGCGACCGCCTGGGCCCTCACGTGCGGGTGGCTCGTCGCGCTCGGCGGTCAGCCGCCGACGGCGACCCTGGGCGCGGCGGCCCTCGGCTTCGTCTATGGCCTCACCCGTGCCCGTGCGCGCGTGGATCGCGCCATCGAGCAGCGGCGGGTGCGCATGCGCGTGGAGTTGTACACGGTGAACCTGCTCCTGTCGTTGCATGCGCGGGCCGGCGGTGGGGTGACCCAGGCGGTGCGCCGGACGGTCGAGCGTGCCGGCGGCCTGGTCGCCGGCGAGTTCGCCGAGGCGCTGCGGCTGCACTCCGGAGGCCAGCGGATGGGCGAGGCGCTGGAGACGGTGGCCCGCGCCAGCCCGGAGCCGCATGCGGCCCGCACCTACCGGCTGCTCGCGCACGGCGCCGAGTACGGAGCGGACCTCGCCGCCGGCCTGCGCGCCTTGAGCGCGGACCTGCGCGACGAGCGGGTCGAGGCGATGCGCCGGAGCGCCACCAGGCGCCGGGCCGCCATGCTCGTCCCCATCATCGCGATCCTCGCGCCGGTCATGCTGCTGTTCGTGGCGGCACCCCTCCCCTCGATCGTGTTCGGCGGCTCGTGACCACGGCCGCCGCTGGTGAAAGGTGATGTCTCATGTGGAGCCCGCTCGCGACCCTGGTGCACCGGATCGCCGACTCGTGCGATCGGACCGACGGCGGATTCAGCACCGCCGAGCTGCTGGGCAACGCGGCGCTGGGCGTCGCCGCCCTCATCGTCATCTGGGCGCTGCTGCAGGGGCTCGGGGCCGACGTCGTCGACTGGATCCGCGGTCAGCTGCTGAGCGGCTGACCGGGGTGGCCGGCTTCGTCACCGTGCAGACGGTGACCGCCATCGGCATGTCGCTCGCCCTGTTCGTGCTGCTGGTCAACCTCGTCGTGTTCCAGTACGGGCGCGGCGTCGTCCGGGCCGCCGTGGACGAGGGCGCCCGGGCCGGTTCCGTGGCGCCCGCCGCGGACACGGACTGCCGGCGACGCGCGGACGCCGTCCTGTCCGACCTGCTGTCCACGGCGATGCGCCACGGGGTGCAGGTGCGCTGCACGGTCGCCGGCGGGCAGATGCGCGCCACCGCCGACGTCCGCTTCCGCGGCTGGCTGCCGCTGACGCCGGACTGGCGCTTCACCTCCTCGGCCGTGGCGGTGAAGGAGGCGGCGCCGTGAGCCTGCGGCGGCGGCGTGAGGTCCGCGGCAGCGTCCCCATCGAGCTGTGCCTGGGCGTCGGCGTGCTGCTCCTGCCCACCGTGCTGCTCGTGCTCACCCTGCCGACATGGGTGCAGCGCCAGTCCCTGGCCCGCCTGGTGGCCCAGGAGGCTGCCCGGACTCTGGCGGCGTCGCGGACCTGGCCCGACGGCGTCGCCGACGCCACCGCCCTGGCGCGTACCATCGCCGCCAACCACGGCCTGGGTCCCGGCGACCTGCGGCTGAGGCTCGACGGCCGGCTGGAACGGGGCGCCACGGTCTCCGCGACGGTCACGGTGCGGGTGCCCGCCTCGCGGGTGCCCGGATGGGACCCGGTCGGCGACTTCGCCATGACCGAGGCGCACCGCGAGGTGGTCGACCCGTACCGGAGCCTCGGGTGAGGGCCCGCACCGCGCCCCTGACCGGCGAGCGCGGGTCCGTCACCGTGTGGATGCTCGGCCTGTGCGTCATGGTGCTGTTCGTCGGCGGCCTGAGCCTGGACCTGTGGCGGGCCTTCTCCCAGCGCCGGGCGCTGGCGGGCATGGCCGACGCCGCGGCGGTCGCGGGCGCCGGGGCGGTCGACGAGACCGCCTGGCGCACGACCGGCACGGTGCGCCTGGACCCGGACCGTGCCGCCGCCCTGGCACGGCGCTCCCTCGCGAGCCAGCCCGGCGCCGAGGCCGTCCTGGCGGCGGCCGTGCGCACCGGCCCCAGGCTCGTCGCGGTGGACGTCTCCGGCGAGGTCGGTCTCACCCTGCCGCGGGTCCTGCTGGCCGACGAGCCGCTCACCGTGTCCGTCAGCGCGCGTGCCGCACCGGTCAGCGGCGACTGATTCTTCCCGGGGAGGGGGCGTCGCTCCCCGTCCCCGGCTCCGGCAGGACGATCCGCTCGTGCGGATAGATGAGGTCCGGGTCACCGGAGCGGAGCCGACCGCGGTTGGCGGCGACGACCCGCAGCCAGTACGGGCCCACGGCCCCGGGGTCGCGTGAGCCGACCCGGCGGGCGGCCAGCGCCCACAGATTGTCGCCCGCGACCACCTCGTGCACGACCGGGGCGGCTCGTCGGGACGGGGCGGTGGATCCGGCCGTGGCCGGTGACCGGGGGCGGGAGGGCGGTGAGAGGCCCGGCCGCTGCGCCGCCCGGGCCTGCGGGCCGGGCCGGTCGGCGAGCCGCCCCGGCGCGACCCCGGGCGGGGGCGGCGGCAGCTGCCGGGCCCGGGCCGGCGCCCGGGCGTTGGCGGCGAACG
>JAHWKQ010000027.1 GCA_019347785.1 Actinomycetota bacterium | reverse complement strand
CTGGTGGGCGAGGCCGGCCACCGGCCGCAGTCGGGCGTCACCGAGGCCGCCATCCGCGGGGACACCGCCTTGTCGGACTCCCAGAAGGAGGCGCTGATCAGCGTCTACCGCAGCTACGTGGCCCAGTCCGGGGGTGATCAGACCGGCTGAGCCCGCCGGGTGGCCCCGTGCGTGCTTTGGATAGTTCGCGCGCGCCCGATACCCTTGGCTCCCCACCACACAGCCCCACCGGCGCTGCGCGCCCCGATCCGGGAGGCCCCATGTCCCAGGACCTCGACGCCATCGTGGAGGCGGCCACGGCCGCGCAGCCCTCCCCCGGCGACATCGCCGCCCTGCCGCTGCCCGAGACCATGCGGGCCGCCGTCGTGCGCAAGAGCGAGGTCGACATGTTCGACGGCATGGCGACGGCCGACAAGGACCCGCGCAAGTCCCTGCACGTCGACGAGGTCCCCATCCCCCCGCTGGGCGCCGGGGAGGTCCTGATCGCGCCCATGGCGTCGGCGCTGAACTTCAACACGGTGTGGACGTCGATCTTCGAGCCGCTGCCGACGTTTCTCTTCCTGGAGCGTTTCGGCCGCGAGTCGGACCTGGGGCGGCGCCACGACCTGGACTACCACAACGTCGGCAGCGACGCCTCGGGGGTGGTCGTGCGCACCGGGCCGGGCGTGAGCCGCTGGAACCCTGGCGACCGCGTCACCGTCCACTGCAACTACGTCGACCTGGAGGGGCACGAGGGCCACGACGACTCGATGATGGACGCGCACCAGCGCATCTGGGGCTTCGAGTCCAACTTCGGCGGCATGGCCGAGCTCAGCCTCGTCAAGGCCAATCAGCTGATGCCCAAGCCGACCCACCTGACGTGGGAGGAGGCGGCGAGCCTGAGCCTGACGCTGGCCACCTCCTACCGCATGCTCGTCGGCCCCAACGGCGCCGGCATGAAGCAGGGCGACGTCGTGCTGATCTGGGGCGCCACGGGCGGCCTGGGTGGCTTCGCCGTGCAGCTGGTGCTCAACGGCGGGGGCATCCCGGTGTGCATCGTGTCGAGCCCGGAGAAGGCCGACCTGCTGGCCCAGGTCGGGGCCGAGCTCGTCATCGACCGCCGGGCCGACGGCTACGAGTTCTGGCGTGACGGGCGGCAGCAGCCCAGGGAGTGGCGACGGTTCGGGACACGCATCCGGGAGCTGACCGGCGGCGAGGACCCCGACATCGTCTTCGAGCACCCCGGCCGGCAGACGATCGGCGCCAGCGTCTTCGTCGCCCGGCGCGGCGGGGTGGTCGTGACCTGCGCCTCGACGTCGGGCTACCTGCACGAGTACGACAACCGCTACCTGTGGATGAGCCTGAAGCGCATCGTCGGCTCGCACTTCGCCAACTACCGGGAGGCCTGGGAGGCCAACCGGCTGGCCGACCTGGGGATGGTGCAGCCCATCCTGTCGCGCACGTACGGCCTGGACGAGGCCGCCGACGCGGCGTGGGCCATCCACACCAACGCCCACACCGGCAAGCTGGGCGTCCTCGTCAACGCCCGCGAGGAGGGCGGCGGCGTCAGCGACGTCGCCAAGCGCGAGCGCTTCGCCGACCGCATCGCCCGCTACCGCCGCTTCAGCTGAGCCGGCGGCTATCCTCGACGGATGCCCGACGACCCGGCGAGCGACGACGCCAAGCGCGCCGTGCGCGTGACCGCCGACCGCGTCCTGTGCGCCCCGCCGGCCGACGGCGAGCGCCGGACCAAGGCTGGCATCCTGGTCCCGGCGACGGCAAAGTCAGCCGAGCGCAAGGGCCTGTGGTGCGAGGTCACCGAGGTCGGCCCGCTGGTGCGGACCATCGAGATCGGCGACAAGGTGCTGTTCCTGCCGGAGTCGGCCATTGAGGTCGACGTCCGCGGGGACGCGTTCCTGATCGTGCGCGAGCGCGACGTGCACGCCGTCGCGTCCGCCGAGCGCGCCGCCGGGTCGACGGGGCTGTACCTGTAGGCCCTCCGGATCGGACCGGCCGTGGCCAGGCGCGGCCGGATCGGGCAGGATGCCTGTCGACGACCGACGAGCCCCGGGGGCACCCGATGCCGATCCCCAGCGCCTCCTACTCGATCACCATGCGCCTGCAGCTCGACGACGACCCGCGGGCCATCGGCCGGGTGACGACCGCGGTCGGCGACGCGGGCGCCGCCGTCACCGCCGTGGACATCGTCGAGTCCCGCGGCGCGTCGATGACCGTGGACCTGACGGCCAACACGACCGACGGCGACCACGCGGAGAAGGTGGCGGCCGCCGTCGACGGCATCGAGGGCGTGGCGGTCCGCAAGAAGAGCGACCGCACCTTCCTGCTGCACATCGGCGGCAAGATCGCCGTCCGCCCGAAGGTGTCGGTGCGCAACCGCGACGACCTGTCCATGGCGTACACGCCGGGCGTGGCGCGGGTGTGCCAGGCCATCGCGGACAACCCCGAGGACGCCCGGCGGCTGACGATCAAGCGCAACACGATCGCCGTCGTCACCGACGGCTCAGCCGTGCTGGGGCTGGGCAACATCGGCGCGGCCGCGGCCATGCCGGTCATGGAGGGCAAGGCGGTCCTGTTCAAGGAGTTCGCCGGCGTCGACGCCTGGCCGGTGTGCCTGGACACGCAGGACACCGAGGAGATCATCCGCATCGTCGAGGCCATCGCGCCCGCCTACGGCGGCATCAACCTGGAGGACATCGCGGCGCCCCGCTGCTTCGAGATCGAGCGGCGGCTGAGCGAGCGTCTGGACATCCCCGTCTTCCATGACGACCAGCACGGCACGGCGGTCGTCACGCTCGGGGCGCTGAGCAACGCGTTGCGGCTGACCGGCAAGCGGCTGGACCAGGCGCGCGTCGTCCTGACCGGCATCGGCGCCGCCGGTGTCGCGATCATCCGCATCCTGCACGCCCAGGGCGTCGGCGAGATCCTGGCCTGCGACCGTAAGGGAGTGCTCAACCGCCACCGCGAGGACCTCGACGAGAGCAAGGCCTGGGTCGCCGAGCACACCAACCCCGACGACAAGGGGGGCGGCGTGCAGGAGGCCCTGGAGGGCGCCGACGTGTTCATCGGCGTGAGCGGCCCGAACATCCTGGAGCCGTCGGACCTGCGGGTCATGGCCGACGACGCGATCGTGTTCGCGCTGGCCAACCCGATCCCCGAGGTCGACCCGTCCGGGGCCCGCGACCACGCCGCGGTGGTGGCCACCGGCCGCAGCGACGAGCCGAACCAGATCAACAACGTGCTCGCCTTCCCGGGCATCTTCCGCGGGGCGCTCGACGCGGGCGCCCACACCATCACCGACCGCATGAACGTCGCCGCCGCCATGGCCATCGCCGGCATGGTGGGCGACGAGGAGCTGCGGCCCAACTACATCGTGCCCAGTGTGTTCAACACCGGGGTGGTGGAGGCCGTGGCCGAGGCCATCGCGGCGGCCGCGCGCGAGGATCCCCCCGCCGAGGCCTCCGAGCCGGCCACGGGGGACGAGCCCGTGGCCGCAGTCTGAGGCGGAGCCCGGGAGGCGACGAGAGGGGCCGGGCATGGGCCTGCCGGCGAGCCGGCGCAGGAACGTGGTGTACGCCGGAGGGCGCCGGCGACGGCTGCCCGACGTGCCGGGCGTCACCCACGAGCGGCGCTGGTGGGACCAGGGGGCCGTCGTCGCCGGCATCGACGAGGTGGGCTGTGGGGCGTGGGCGGGCCCGGTGACGTACGCGGCCGTCGTGCTTCCCAGCACCCGGCGGATGTACAAGCTGCGCGACTCGAAGGTGCTCGACGCCGCCCGGCGCGAGGAGCTGGCGGCCCGCCTGCGGCGCTTCGCCGTGGCCCTGTCGGTGGGCCACGCCAGCAACGACGAGGTCGACGCCCACGGTCTCAGCGGGGCTCGGCGGCTGGCCGCGCGGCGCGCCGTCGACGGGCTGGCGGTCCGCCCCGACGTGTGCCTGCTGGACGGCGCGTGGGACTTCCTGTCGGGCTACGGGACGGTGAACGAGCGCATCGTGGGCGGCGACGCGCGGGCGGCGTCGGTGGCGGCGGCGTCGATCGTCGCCAAGGTGACCCGGGACGGGCTGATGCGGGCCGCCTGTCCGGCGCATCCCGGCTACGGCTTCGCCGACAACAAGGGCTACCCGTCCCCGCGGCATCGGCAGTGGCTGGCCGCCCACGGGCCCTGCCGGCTGCACCGGCACACGTGGGCGCCCATCCGGGCCCTGACCCAGATGCGCCTGGCGCTGTAGGCGCCGCCCGCCGGGGCGGCGTCGTTAGGCTGGACACCCATGAGGCTGTACGACACCGCCACCGGCGGCCTGGTCCCCTTCGTCGCCGGGCACACCGTGCGCGTCTACGTCTGCGGCATCACCCCGTACGACGCCAGCCACCTTGGGCACGCGTTCACCTACAGCTGCTTCGACGCGCTCGTCCGCTACCTGGAGCACGCCGGTCACCGCGTCAGGTACGCCCGCAACGTGACCGACGTCGATGACGACATCCTGCGCAGGGCGCGCGAGCTGGGCGTGGACTACCTGGACCTCGCCGGGCGGGAGACGGCCCGCTTCGACAGGGACCTGGCCGGGCTGGGGCTGCGGGCGCCGGACACCACGCCGCGGGCCACCGCCGCGGTCCCCGCCATCGTCGCCGCCATCGAGGGGCTCCTGCGACGCGGCGCGGCCTACGCGCTGGACGACGGGCGGGTGTACTTCGACACGGGCTCGGCCCCGGGCTTCGGGGCGCTCAGCGGCCTGGACCGCCCGGCCATGCTGCGTGAGTTCGCCGAGAAGGGCGGCGACCCCGAGGCCGGGGGCAAGCGCGACGCGCTGGACTTCCTGCTGTGGCAGCCGTCCGCCGCCGACGAGCCGAGCTGGCCGTCCCCGTGGGGCCGGGGCCGCCCCGGATGGCACATCGAGTGCTCGGTGATGGCCATGGAGCAGCTCGGCGGGGTCATCGACATCCACGGCGGCGGGCTCGACCTCGTCTTCCCCCACCACGAGGCCGAGATCGTCCAGGCCGAGGAGCTGACCGGCCAGCGCCCCTTCGCGCGCCTGTGGCTGCACGCGGGCATGGTCGCCCTGGACGATGCGAAGATGGCCAAGTCGCGGGGGAACCTGGTGTTCATCACCGACCTGCTCGAGTGCTACGAGGGCGCGGCGGTGCGCCGCTACCTGCTGGAGCATCACTACCGGTCCACGTGGACGTACGCCGACGCCGGGCTCGACGACGCCGCGGCCGCGTACAAGCGCTGGGTGGAGGCCGCGGGCGGCACCGGGCGGCGCGACGACCTGCGGGCCGCTTTCCACGCGGCCATGGCCGACGACCTGGACACACCCGCGGCGCTGGCCGTCCTCGACGAGGCCGCGCGAGACGGGGCGGGCGCGACGCTGCGGGAGCTGGCGGCCGTCCTCGGCTTCGACCTGCCCGACGGCTGACCGTGTAAGGAGTCACGGCAGCGGGAATCTCCCCGCTACGACGACGCGCCAGGCGGACCCGCCCGCACCCCGCCGACGGCGCCCGAGGCCCCCGCCCGATCACGGGGGCCTCGGCCTTGTCGCCAGGGCGGTCAGGCGTGCATGCCGCACTCGGTCTTGGAACGGTCCGGCCAGCGCCCGGCGCGGGGGTCGTTCCCCTCGTCCACGGCCCGGGTGCACGGCCAGCAGCCGATCGACGGGTAGCCCCGCGCGCGCAGCGGGTGCACCGGCAGGCGGTGGCGCTGCACGTAGCGCTGCACGTCACCGTCGCCCCACCCGGCCAGCGGGTTGACCTTGACCAACTGCCGCGCGGCGTCCCACGCCACGACCGGCGTGTCGGCCCTCGACGGGGACTGGGCCCGGCGCAGGCCGGTCATCCACGCCCGCCGGCCGGCCAGCGCCCGGCGCAGGGGCTCGACCTTGCGGGTGCGGCAGCAGCCGTCGGGATCGGTGCGCCACGCCTCGTCCGGGCGGGCCAGCGGACGCAGGACCCGCAGGTCCAGGTCGTAGCGGCGCCGGACCCGCTCGACGTACGCCAGCGTCTGGGAGAAGTGGTACTGGGTGTCGAGGAAGACGACCTGGATGTCGGGACGCACGCGCCACACGACGTCGATCAGCACGCAGTCCTGGAACGAGGCGGTCACCACGAGGTCGTGGCCGAACCGCGCGGTGGCCCACGCCACGACGTCCGACGCTCCCGCGTGCGCCAGGTCGGCGCCGGCGCGCTCGCACTCGGCGCGGTCACCGGCGGCGATGCCGGCCGGCGAGGGCAGCGTTGCCGTTGCGGCGGTCAGGACGCCGCCGATCCGGCCAGCCCGCGGAACTCCAGCCGCCACCGCCGGTCGCACAGCCGGCAGTGGTGGACGCCGGCATCCTCGTCGGGACGGATGTCCGGCTCCCCGCAGTAGGGGCAGTAGAACGGCTGCGCCCGCGCCGTCGGTGCGCTCACGCCTTCTCCTCGGGCGCGGCGAACGCGGCGAGCTCGGAGGTGTCCAGCGACCGCACGAAGTCGGTGAAGCCGTCGTGGCCGTCGGACCGGGCCAGGTAGCGGCGCAGCAGGGTCTCGACGTAGTCGGCGAGGTTCTCGGCGGGCACCCGGACCCCCCGGACCTTCTCCCCGAACGCCTGGGCGTCCCCGAGCGCGCCGCCCAGGTGCACAAGGAAGCCCTCGCCGCGTGACCCGTCGGGTCGCGGCACGAGCGCGCCCATCAGACCGATGTCGGCGACCTGGAAGCGCGCGCACGAGTTGGGGCAGCCGTTGAGGTGGATGCGCAGCTCCTCGTCCCACTCGGGCAGGCGGCGCTCCAGCTCCCGGTACAGGGCGTCGGCGTTGCCCTTCGTCTCGGCCAGGGCCAGCTTGCAGAACTCCAGTCCCGTGCACGACATCGTGCCGGTGCGGAAGGCCCCGGCGCGCGCGCGCAGGTCGTGGCCGTCCAGGGCGGCGACCAGCTCGCCGACCGCCGCCGGCTCGACGTCGAGCAGCACGATCTTCTGCTGGGTCGTGAGGCGCACCAGCCCCGAGCCGAAGCGGTCGGCGAGGTCGGCCACGGCCGCCAGCTGGTGGCCCAGCACCCGGCCGGCGCGGGGGGCGACGCCGACATAGCGGTTGCCGTCGGACTGGGCGAACACGCCCACGTGGTCCCGCTGGGCGTCCGGTGACGGCGGCGCCGGCGGTCCGTCGGGCAGCGCGGCCCCGAGGTAGTCGCGCTCCAGGACCTCCCGGACACGCTCGGGACCCCAGTCGGCGACCAGGAACTTCAGGCGCGCGTGCTTGCGCGAGCGGCGGTAGCCGTGGTCACGGAACAGCCGGGCCACCGCCTCCCACACGTCCGGCACCGCGTCGGGCTCCACGAAGGCGCCCAGGCGCCGGGCGAAATGGGGGTTGGCCCCGAGGCCGCCGCCGACGAGCAGGTCGAAGCCGACGGCGCCGTCGCCCGGCGCGCGCAGCCCCACGAAGGCGACGTCGTTCAGCGCGGGCTGTGCGCACTGCTGCGCGCAGCCGGAGATCGACGTCTTGAACTTGCGCGGCAGGTTGGCGAACTCGGGGTTGGCGACCGACCGCTTGCGCACCTCGGAGAGCAGCGGCGTCGCGTCGACGACCTCGGCGGCGTCGCGTCCGGCGACGGGGCAGCCGAGGAACGCGCGCGGCGCGTCGCCGCACGCCATCGCCGTGGTCAGGCCGACCGCCTCCAGGCGCCGCCAGATCCCGGGGACATCCTCGATTCGGATCCAGTGCAGCTGGACGTTCTGGCGGTCGGTCACGTCGGCGACGTCGCGGCCATGGTGCTGCGACGCCCAGGCGACGGCCCGCAGCTGGTCGGAGGTCAGCCGCCCCCCGTCGATGCGGACCCGCATCATGAAGTGCTCGTCGGTCAGGTCCTCGGGCGGCCCACCGGTCATCGTGGCGGGCGCGTCCTGTCGTCGCTGGGTGTACAGCCCCCACCACTTCAGCCGCTCCCGCAGGTCGTCGTCGCCGATCGCGCCGACGCCCTCGGCGGCGTAGCGCCGCTCCACACGGTCGCGGACGTCCAAGCCGCCGCCCTCGCGCTTGACGCGCTCGACGGCGTTCAGCGGCTCGGTCTCGCCGCTCGCCCACTGTCCCTGGGGCCGCGCCGGCCGCGCCGGCCGCTCGCGGGGCTGTCGCTGACTCATGCGTCCGCCTCGCCTCCGTCCTGCTGCCGCGGGCACTGTAGGCGGGCGGGCGCTGCCCATCAGGGGTGAAAACAGTGACAAGAGGCTACTTATACAGTGGAAAAGCGGAGAACGCCTATCGGCGGGCAAGCGGCTTGTAGCGCAGGCGGTGCGGCCGCTCGGCCTCGGCTCCCAGCCGGCGGCGCCGGTCGGCCTCGTAGTCGGTGTGGTTGCCGGGGTACCAGACGGCCCGACTGTCGCCCTCGAACGCCAGGATGTGGGTCGCCACCCGGTCGAGGAACCAGCGGTCGTGGCTGACGACGACGGCGCAGCCGGGGAAGTCCAGCAGCGCGTCCTCCAGCGCCCGCAGCGTATCGACGTCGAGGTCGTTGGTGGGCTCGTCGAGCAGCAGCAGGTTGCCGCCGCGGCGCAGCAGCTTGGCGAGGTGGATGCGGTTGCGCTCACCGCCGGAGCACTCGCCCACCCGCTTCTGCTGGTCGGGGCCGCGGAAGTTGAACGAGGCGACGTAGGCCCGCGCGGAGACCTCGCGCCCACCCGTCCGCAGCACGTCCCGGCCGCCGGCGATCTCGTCGAAGACCGTGCTGGCCGGATCCAGCGCCTCACGCGACTGGTCGACGTAGGCCGGCTCGACGGTGTCGCCGACCCGCAGCACGCCCGCGTCGGGGCGCACTTCGCCGGTGATCATGCGCAGCAGCGTCGTCTTGCCGGCGCCGTTGGGGCCGACCACGCCGACCAGGGCCCCCGGCGGGAGCGTGAAGGTCAGGTCCTCGACGAGCAGCCGATCACCCAGGGCCTTGCGCACATGCTCGACCTCGACGACCACGTCACCAAGGCGGGGGCCGGGTGGGATGGTGATCTCGGTGGCGTCGGCGCGAGGCGCGCCGGCGTCCTCGGCGGCCAGCCTGTGGTAGGCCGACAGGCGGGCCCTGGACTTGGCCTGCCGCGCCCTGGGTGACATGCGCACCCACTCCAGCTCCCGCTCCAGGGTCCGACGCCGGGCGTCCTGCTGCCGGCGCTCGGCGGCCAGGCGCTGCCGCTTGCGCTCCAGCCAGCCGGAGTAGTTGCCCTCGAAGGGCACCCCCCGGCCTCGATCGAGCTCGAGGATCCACCCGGCGACGTTGTCCAGGAAGTAGCGGTCGTGGGTGATCGCCACGACCGTGCCGGGGTAGTCGCGCAGGTGGCGCTCCAGCCACGCGACGCTCTCGGCGTCCAGGTGGTTGGTCGGCTCGTCGAGCAGCAGCAGGTCGGGGCGCGACAGCAGCAGGCGGCACAGCGCGACCCTGCGCCGCTCCCCGCCGGACAGCGTGGCGACGTCGGCGCCCGCAGGCGGCACCCGCAGAGCGTCCATGGCGACTTCCAGCGTGCGGTCCAGGTCCCACGCGCCGGCCGCGTCGATGGCGTCCGACACCTGGGCGAACTCGTCGTAGACCGCCTGCATCCGCTCGTCGTCGAGCGGCTCGGCCATGAGCGCCGACAGCTCGCCGAAGCGCTCGAGCAGGCGCTCCGCCTCGGCGACCCCCTCCATGACGTTGCCCATGACGTCCTTGGACGGGTCCAGCCACGGCTCCTGGGGCAGGTGGCCCACCCCCACGCCGCCGGCCGGCCAGGCCTCCCCCTCGAAGTCGGTGTCGACGCCGGCCATGATGCGCAGCAGCGTCGACTTGCCTGCGCCGTTGGCCCCGATCACGCCGATCTTGGCGCCCGGCAGGAACGACAGCCCGATGCCGTCGAGCACGACCCGGTCGGGGGGGACGACCTTGCGCAGGCCCCTCATGACGTAGACGTAGGCGCTCGCCACGGTCAGATCGGCGCGGTGGGCAGCAGCGTGAACAGCGCCACGACCACGCCCAGCCCGAGGGCCCCCAGCGGCGAGCGCCGGGCCTCCTGCAGCGCGCCGATGACCAGGCCGACCCCGGCCGACAGCGCGGCCACCCAGATGCTCTCGACGAACGCGACGGCATCGAACGACAGGGTGAAGGGCCCCAGCGCCAGCAGCACCGTCGGGGTCAGAAGCGTCGAGCGGGAGGTGAGGGTACCCGGGTTCAGCCGCCGCAGCGCCACGAGGAAGGCCCCCGCGACGCCCAGCGGCAGCAGCAGGGGGGCCACCGAGCGCCCCGCGACCGCCAGCAGGACCGCCGCGACCGCGCCGACGACGCCGACGACGCGGCCGATCTCCAGCATGGCCGGGCGCAGGTACTGCGGCTGGGCCGCGAAGGCGTCGCGCGCCTTCACCGTCACGTAGACGGCCAGGGCCGCCAGGCCCAGCCACCGGGCCAGTTGCGCGAGGAGGAGCCCCGGAACCCGCGGCGCCGCCAGCAGCGGCAGGCCCGCCGTCAGGTCGCCGGTGGCCAGGCCGGCCACCGCGGCGGCCGCGGCGATGGGCGCGGCGACCAGCAGCCCAGCGGGCAGGGCCTGGGCTCCCGCCGCGCCGACCCCGTAGTCGCCCAGCGACTCGCGCCGGTAGCGCATGAGCAGGCCGGGCACGACCACGGTGACGACCAGGGGCAGTCCGACCGCCAGGATCGCCCCGGCGCCGGGCAGGGCCGCCACGGGCACCACCCCCAGCAGCACCCGCAGGAACAACGGGCCGAACAGGTAGACGGCCCCCGACAGGAACAGGTCCGAGCGGGCCTCGTCGGGCGTCACGTAGTACATGAGCCGCATCCTAGGGCCGTGGCTATCATCAGCCGCCATGACCGCCGCTCTCAGGGCCTCGATCGTCGTGATCGGCGACGAGATCCTCGGCGGCTTTGTGCGCGACACCAACTCCGGCTGGCTGGCCGGGCGGCTGCGGACGCTGGGGGTGCCGCTCGACCGGGTCGCCACCGTCCCCGACGACCCGGCCGCCATCGACGAGGCGCTGCGCGCCGAGCTGGCCCGCGCGCGCCCCCGCGTGCTGCTCACGTCCGGCGGCATCGGCTCGACCCCCGACGACGTCAGCCTCGAGGCGGTCGCCGCCACGCTGGCCAGGCGGCTGGTCGTCGAGCCGACGATCGACGCGCGCATCGGCGCGGCCATCGCCCGCAGCGCAGGGCAGGGCGCCCCCGTCGGCCAGGCGCAGGCGGATTCGATGCGCAAGATGGCCCTGGTGCCCGAGGGCGCCTACCTGCTGGGTGACACGCCCTCGCTGGCCCCCGGCGTGGCGGTCGACGTCGACGGCGGCAGCGCCCGGCCGCGGGGGGCCACGATCGTCGTGCTGCCGGGCATCCCCGCCGAGCTGCGGCGGATCACGCTGGACACCGTCGAGCCGAGCCTGCTACGCGGGCGCGGCCGGCCCCGGCATGTCGTGGAGATCACCCACCGCTACCCGGAGTCCGCGCTCAACCCGATCCTGCACCGTCTCGTCGCGGACTTCCCCGACGTCCACCTCGGCTCCTACCCCGGCAGGCGGTGCACCGTCCGGCTCACGGGGGCCGCGCAGCGGGTCGAGCAGGCGGCGGCGGCCGTGCGCGACTACCTGGCCGAGCTCGACGCCCGCCCCGGTTCCCCGCGCCAGCGGGCCGCATGGGGCCGGCGCTGGTCGTGACGGCTGGCCTCTCGCGCATGCCCGCGACGCCGCACGCGATGTTCGTGCACGCCCACCCCGACGACGAGTCGTCCAAGGGCGCCGCGACGATGGCCCGCTACGCCAAGGAGGGCTACCGCGTCACTGTCGTGACCTGCACCGACGGCATGCGGGGCGACGTCCTCAACCCGGCGATGGACCGCCCCGGCGTCCGCGAGCGCATGCCCCAGGTGCGCCGCGAGGAGCTCGAGCGGGCGCTGCAGATCCTCGGCGTGACCGGCCACGTGGACCTGGGCTACGCCGACTCGGGCTTCGTCGAGGACTTCGACGGCGACGGCTCGGTGCTGGACCCCGGTTGCTTCTACAACGTGCCGCCGGAACAGACCACCGAGCGGCTCGTGAGGGTCGTGCGGCAGCGGCGGCCCGACGTCGTGGTCACCTACCCCGAGGACGGCGGCTACCCCCACCCGGACCACATCCGCTGCCACGACGTGAGCGTCGCCGCCTTCGACACAGCCGGCGACCCCACACGCTTCCCCGGCGCCGGCGCGCCCTGGCAGCCGCGCAAGCTGTACTACATGTCCGTCCACACGCGCCGCAAGGTCGAGGCGCTGCACACCGCGTGCCTGGACCGCGGCATCGAGTCGCCGTTCGCCGGCTGGCTGAAGCGATGGGAGCCCGGCGCCGCCGACCCGTCGACGACCCACGTCGAGGTCGGCGACTACCTGGAGATCCGCAGCCGGGCCCTGCTGGCCCACGCGACGCAGATCGACCCCCACGGAGCGTGGTTCCAGGTCCCCGACGACCTCGTGCGCCAGGTGTACCCGTACGAGGACTTCGTCCTGGCCCGCAGCCTGGTCGACACCCACCTGCCGGAGGACTCGCTGTTCGCCGGCCTGGGCTGAACGGGCCCGCCGGAGCCCTCAGGCCCGCCGTCGCGCGATGTAGAACAGGCAGTCCTGGCGGGCCTGCACGGCGTTGGTGACCATCATGACCGGTATGACGTCCTGGCGGAGCACCAGGACGCCGTCGGGCGTCACGTCCAGGAAGCGGTCGGTGACGTCGACGCCCCGGGCATCGGTGACGCACAGCGGCACGGCGGCGCCCGGCTCCACGACCCCGATCCGGGTGCCGGCGAACAGCATCCCGAAGTTGTGGGTGTCCAGGCCCACCGAGAGCACCAGGTCGACGTCCTCGCTCAGGGCGCCGCCGAAGGTGAACGGCACCTCCGGGCGCACCACGACCTTGTAGCACTGCTCGAACAGGGTCACCGCCGGGGGCGTTCGCGCCTCGAACGACTCCCGGGCCAGGAAGCGGCGGACCGCGCTCGACGCCCACTCGAGGTTCTCGGCGTGCCGCGGCAGGCCGCACTCCAGGGCCACGGCCGGGCAGCGCGGCGACAGGGCCTCCATCAGGGTGTGCAGCCGAAGGCCCCAGTGCAGCACCGTGTGGGAGAACAGCGACGCCAGCTCCAGACCGTCGGGGCTCAGCTGGGGCAGCACGCAGTAGTGGGGGTTGGCGCCGGTGTTGTTGTGCAGGTCGACACACGCCTCCAGATCGACCAGGCGCAACTCGTCGAGCACGGCGTCCGCGCAACGGCGCATCTTGGTGGTCGGCTCCTGCCAGCCCCACACGCGGTTGAAGTCCTCCTGGCCCTCCAGGAAGCGGTGCGCGTACCAGCCCCCGGTGACGGCGGCGCGGACGTTGCCGATGAGGACCCACAGGTCGAACGGGTAGCGCGCGCCCTCGCGCAGGACCCGCAGCACGGCCCGGTAGCCGGAGTCCTCGTTGCCGTGCAGCAGACACGACACGAGGCGGGCGCGGCCCCCCGGCTCGGTCCCGGGCACGCGAACGAGCGTGGGCTTGCCCAGCCTGACGAGCACGTCCTCGTCCGAGCCGTCCAGCACCGGCTTGAGCTGCTCGTAGCCGTCGAAGCGGTGGTACAGGTCCAGCATCGTCGGGACTGTACCGTCGGGCCGACCCGCCTCAGGTGTCCAACGGCCAGCTGTGCACCGGCTCGCCGCCCTGGGAATGGCGCTGATAGCGGCGGACGAGCTCGTGCAGGGCCTCGTCGGCGCCGGCGCCCTCGGCCCCGAGCAGGTGCCGATGGGCCGCGATCTGCCAGCTCGCGCCGTTGCGACGGGCGACCACGCGCTCGCAGACGATGTCCAGCAGGCGGTCGATGTCGCCCGCGTCGATCTCGCATTCCTCCAGCCCGCGTCGGGCGAGCGGCACGAGGTGGCGCAGCAACAGCTCGCTGACCGGCACGCCCTCGCCGATGTTCGGCCAGAACATCGTCGCGTCGAGGCCGCGGCGGGCCGCGGCGAAGAAGTTGTCGGTGGCCGCGTGATAGCTCATCTCCTGCCACACCTGGGGCCGCTGGGAGCACAGGCCCCGCAGCATCCCGTAGAAGAGCGCCGCGTTGGCCACGCAGTCGACGACCGTCGGCCCGGAGGGCAGGACGCGGTTCTCGATGCGCACGTGGGGACGGCCGTCGGCCACGCCGTACACCGGGCGGTTCCACCGGTAGATCGTGCCGTTGTGCAGCGACAGCTCGGGCAGGCGGGGCGTCCGGCCCGCGGCCAGCTCCTCGTGGGGGTCCTCGTCGTCGCACACCGGCAGCAGCGCCGGGAAGTAGCGGACGTTCTCGTCGAACAGCTCGAAGACACCCTCTGACAGCCACTTCTCGCCGAACCAGACCCGCGGGCGCACGCCCTGCTGGGCGAGCTCCTCCGTCCGGGTGTCGATCGACTGCTCGAACAAGGCGATGCGGGTCTCGTGGTGCAGCTGCTTGCCCAGCAGGAACGGCGAGTTCGCCCCGGCGGCCAGCAGCGGGCCCGACAGGGCCTGGGCCACGTTCCAGTAGGCGGCGAAGTCCTCCGGGTTGACCTGCAGGTGCAGCTGCAGCGCCTGGCAGGCGGCCTCGAACAGGATCGAGTTGGCGGTGATCCGCAGCGTCTCCTCCCCCTCGATGTGGATCACGAAGTCCTCGCCGCGCATCCCGAGGATCTCGTCGTTGAGCGCCTTGTAGCGCTCGTTGGCCGACAGGTTCTGCTCGGTGATGTTGAAGTCGGCCAGCGTCGGCAGAATGCCGACGATCATGACGTGGGCGTCGAGCGTGCGCGCCTGCTCCTCGGCCCGGTCCAGCGACCGGCGCAGCTCCCCCTCGATCTGCGACAGGGCGTCGCCGTGGAACCAGCGGGGCTCGAGGTCGAACTCGATCTGGTACTGGGCCAGCTCGGTCTGGAACTCCTCGGAGGCGATGCGATCCAGCAGCTCGGCGTTGATCGCCGCGGCGTTGCCCTGATCGTCGGTCAGGCAGGTCTCGAGCTCCACGCCCATCTTGCGCCGGTCCCGCTCCAGCTTCCCCACGTCGATCAGCCGGCGCAGGACCCCGAGGTTGCCCTTGACCTTCTCGCGGTAGCGCACCCGGTCTTCCGGCGTGAACTCGCTGCGGTCGATGTCCCGGCCCATCGGCGCATTCCTTTGTCGCTGGCGGCGCGAGTCTACGGCATCCCCGGCCGGCGACCCGCCTCAGGGGGGCCTTGGAACAGGCCCAGCTGGGCCCCCTGTGCCGGCGGACGCTCCCCTCTCCCGCCCCCGCGCCACGACGGCGGCGCGGGGGGGCGCCCGAACCTGGCCCAGGCCCGCCGCAGCTGGGCACGGACCCGCTCCTCGACGGCCCGCCGGTAGCCGGCAGCGGCCTGGCTGCGCGGGTACAGCCGCTGGTAGCGCGCCACCAGCTCGGGGTGCGCCCGGCGCAGCCACGGCCAGAAGACCTCACGGACACCGGGGCGCAGGTGCAGCACGATCGGCGTCACGTGCACCGCCCCCGCGCGCACGGCCCGCTCGACGAGCTCGCCGAGCTG
>JAHWKQ010000189.1 GCA_019347785.1 Actinomycetota bacterium | reverse complement strand
CGGTCGCGTCGGTGGTGTGCAGCGTCGACATGACGAAGTGACCGGTCTCGGCGGCCTGCAGCGCCGCCCCCACGGTCTCGGGGTCGCGCATCTCCCCGATGAAGATGACGTCGGGGTCCTGCCGCGCCACGGACCGCAGGGCCGTGCCGAAGGTTCCCGTGTCGACCCCCACCTCACGCTGGTCGATGATCGCGAGGTCGTCGCGGTGCAGCACCTCGATCGGGTCCTCGACGGTGACGATGTGGCAGCGCCGCGTCGCGTTGACGTGGGAGATCATCGCCGCGGTCGTGGTGGTCTTGCCGGAACCGGTCGGCCCGGTCACCAGCACGAGCCCCCGGTGCTCCTCGGCCAGGCGGCGGACCGCCGGCGGTATCCCGAGTTGCTCGAACGAGGGGCTGGCCGCGCTGACCCGGCGGACCACCAACCCCAGGGACCCCCGTTGGCGGAAAACCGCCACCCGGAAGCGGGCCAGGCCGGCCACGGAGTGGGCGAAGTCGATCTCGCCGCCCGCGTCGAGCTCCGCCCGCTGGCCGGGTCTCATCAGCTCCGCGGCGAAGCGCTCGCTGTCCGCCGCCGTGACGGGGGGCATGTCGCTGAGGGCCAGCAGGTCGCCGTCGACGCGCACGAACGCGGGGCCACCGGCCTTGAGGTGCAGGTCGGAGCCCTGGAGGGCCACGAGCCGCTCCAGGTAGTCGCGGGCCGAGCGGTCGCCGGCCGGAGCGGGCACGTCCATGCCTCCATCTCGGCCGCTTGCCCCCCGACCTTGACTACACGGCCGGGCGGCCGTCGCCCCCCGTCGACGGTCGGGTTCTATCCTCGACCGGACATGGTGCCCCGTCCCGGGGCCGCTGCGCCACGCCGACGAGGGAGGCCCCATGAGCGCAGCCGTTGCCCCAGACGGCGCGGAGTGCGACGGGTGACGCGCCGAGGCCTCTCCGTGGCGGGGATGGCGGCGCTCGCCCTGGCGGCGACGCTGGCCAGCGCCGCCCCGGCCGGCGCCCAGGAGGACGATGCGACCGGCCGGCCCGGGGGCGTGTCGCTGCGCGTGACGGGCCTGAGGGGCATGCTGCTGCCCGGCGGACGCTTCCGCGCCCGGCTGCGCGTCGTAAACGACGGGTCGGTGCGCGCGTCCCGGCTTCGTGTGCTCGCCACCCTGCACCGGCGCACGATCAGCCGTTTCGACTATCAGCAGGCCGTGGACGTCGGCCGGGTCGGGGGGCTCTGGAGCAGCTTCAGCGAGGACCTCGGGGGCATCGAGGCGGGTGGCTCGCGCACGGTCGTCGTCGAGCGCAGCGCCGAGCAGCTGGGCCTCGGCCCCGGTGACTACGGCGTGTACCCGCTGCGACTGCAGGTGCAGCGGGACGGCCTCTCCCTCGATGACGTCACGACGAGCGTCGTCTTCTCACCCGCCCGGGTCGAGGAGCCGCTACGCGTCGGGGTGCTGCTCCCCGTGGACGAGCAACCGGGGCGCCTGGCCGGCGGCCGCTACCGCGTCGACCACCTCCGGTCGGCCGTCGACGCCGAGGGCCGGCTGCGCCGTCTCGTCGACGGCCTGCTCGCCCGGCGCGGCACGCCCGTCACCACCGCGCACAGCGCCCTGCTCGTCGAGCAGCTCGACGACATGGCCGACGGCTTCCGGCGCGCCAACGGCTCGCGCATGGTGGCCGACGCGCCGACGGCACGGCGCGCGGCGCGCTTCGTCCGCGAGATGCGCACGCTGACCGACGATCCGGCGGCGCAGCAGATCGCCCTCACCTACGGGCCCGCCGACCTCGTCGCGCTGACCCGGGGGGGACTCGAGGGCGAGGCGATCCGCTCGCTGACGGAGGGGAACCGCAGGCTTGAGTCGCTCACCGGCGCCCGCCCGGCGCCCGGCGTGCTGTGGGCCCCGGAGGGACTGGACGACCAGACGCTGGCGACCATGCTGGCCGGTGGCGCGGACACAGTGGTGCTGTCGGACGACTCGCTGGGCACCCTGCAGCCCCCCGACCAGCCGTTCACACCCTCTCCGGTGCGCCTGTTGCGGACCGACGCGGGCACGACGGTCAAGGTGCTCGTCCCGGACCCGTGGCTGGAGGACCGTCTGGACGCCGGCCCAGGCGAGGACGCGCCGCTCGTCGCCGCCCAGCGCCTGGTCGGCGAGGTCGCCACGGTCCACTTCGAGCAGCCCTACTCCCCGCGGCGGCGGGGTCTGCTCGTCGCCCCCACGCAGCTGACGACGCCCCACCCGGAGATGATCGACGAGGTGGCGCGGCGCCTGGCGCGGGTCCCGTGGGCGCGGCAGGTCACCTTGTCGGACGTCGCCGCCGGCGTGGACCAGGAGCGGACCCCCGTCCGGCTGGAGTACGACGCCGACGACGCGGCCTCCGAGCTCAGCCCCGCCTACATCGCCTCGCTGCAGTCCGCACGGCGGGCGCTGGGCTCCCTTTCCAGCGTCCTGGCCACCCGCTCGCCGGCGCCCGACCGCTACGACCGTCTCCTGCTGCAGGCCGCCTCGGTGCACTACCGGCCCATCGGCTGGACGCGCCAGGGCAAGCGTCTCGTGCGCGCCGTGCGGTCCGCCGCCGCCGAGGTCGCCTCAGCCGTGGACGTGGTGCAGGGGCCGTCGGTGACGCTGACGAGCATCGAGGGCCAGGTCCCCGTCACCGTCCGCAGCACCGCCCCGGTCCCGCTGCACCTGCGGATGCGGGTCCAAAGCCCGCGCTTCCGGCTCGTCGGCCCGTCGGTCCAGAGCTTCACGCTGCGGCCCGGCCAGTCGCGCACGCTGGCCTTCCGCGTCCGCGCGCTCGCGCCGGGCAGCACGTACCCCCTGCGGGTGCTCGTACAGGATCCCGACGCGACGCTCCGCCTGGCGGAGGCCAGCGTCGTCGTGCGCTCCACCGCCTACTCCGTCGCGGCCCTGGTCGTCACCGCCGGAGCGGCGCTGTTCCTACTGACGTGGTGGGTGGTCGACCGTCGCAGAAGGCGCGAGCGCGCCGCCCTGCGGCGCCGTCGCCGGCGCCACGTCGACTCGCCGGTGTGAGCCGGTCCCGAGGCCGTGCCCGGCGCCGGGCCGCAGCCGCCGGCGGCACTGGCATACACTCGGCGGTGGATGGGACAAACCGAACGCGACCAGACCGACACCGGGACCCTGGCCGGCCCCGTCGATCCACCCCCCAGGCCTCTCCCGCCACGCCGGCCCCGGTTGCTGGGCGACCGCTATGCCCTGCTCGAGCGTGTGGCCAGCGGCGGCATGGCCACGGTGTGGCGCGCGCACGATGAGGTGCTCGACCGCCTGGTGGCCGTGAAGATCCTCCACGACCACCTCGCGGTCGACGACGCCTTCCGCGCCCGCTTCCGCCGCGAGGCCATCTCGGCCGCGAAGCTGACCCACCCGAACGTCATCGGCCTGTACGACACCGGACGCGACGGCGACGACGTCTACCTGGTGATGGAGTACGTCGACGGGCCGACGCTCCTGGAGTTGATGCGGGCCCGCGGCACGCTGTCCTACGGACAGACGGCCCGGATCGGCGAGGCTGTGGCCCGGGCCCTGGCGTACGCGCACGCGCGCGGGGTCGTCCACCGCGACGTCAAGCCCGCCAACATCCTGATGGGCCGGGACGGGGCCGTGAAGGTCGCCGACTTCGGCATCGCCAAGGCCGAGGAGGCCGTCGAGGACCTGACGGGCTCGGGCATGGTCCTGGGCACCGCCGCCTACGTCGCCCCGGAGCAGATCCTGGGAGACCAGGTGGCGGGGGCGGCGGACCAGTACGCGCTCGGCGTCGTGCTCTACGAGTCGCTCACGGGGCGCCAGCCGTTCAAGGGCGAGTCGGCGGTCGCGACCGCGGCCCGGCGCCTGGAGCACGATCCCGAGCCGCTGCGCTCGCTGCGCTCGGACGTTCCCGAGGGCCTGGCCGACGCCATTACCCGCGCCATGGCCCGGGATCCCGCCGACCGCTTCCCCTCCACGGCCGGCCTCGCCGCGGCCCTGGCCGTGTACGCCGACCCCGACAGCGACCC
>JAHWKQ010000026.1 GCA_019347785.1 Actinomycetota bacterium | reverse complement strand
GTCCTCCTGCCGGCCGAGCCCACCATGCTGGGCCTGGCCGCGTGCGGCGCGTTCGAGCCGGCCGTGCACGACCGCGGCGCCCGCGCCGCCGACGTGTTCGACCTGCTCGGCGCCGCGGACCTCGCCCGTCGCGCGGCCGGCCGCCCGGCGCTGCGGGCACGCCCGACCACCGAGCCCCCCTACCACCCGGGGCGCGCCGCCCGCCTGGAGCTGGAGGGGCGCGACGTGGGGGTCGTCGGCGAGCTGCACCCGCGCGTCACCGAGGCGCTCGGGGTCCCCGCCCGCACCCTGGCCGGGGAGATCCGGCTGGACCTGCTCACCGAGGGCGGGACGCGCCCGGCGGTGGGGCGTACGCCGCCGTCCCTGCCGGGGCTGCGCCTGGACGTCGCCGCCGTCGTCGACGAGAGCGTGCCGGCCGCCGCCGTCGAGCAGGCCGTGCGCGCCGGCGCCGGGGACCGGCTGACGTCGTGCACCCTGTTCGACGTCTACCGGGGGGCGCCGCTGGAGGCGGGGCGCAAGAGCCTGGCGTACGCCCTTCGCCTGGACGACCCCGACCGTCAGCTCACCGACGCCGACGCCGAGGCCGCCATCACCGCCGTGGAGCGTGCCGTCGGGGAACAGGTCGACGGCCGCCTGCGCCGTTGACGGCGTCGACCCAGGGACGGCGGCGACGGGGGACTATGCATAATGATGCATGAGACTGTATGCTCATGCCAGGGACGAGCGAGGTGAGGAGGGTGAGGAGATGGACGTCGGCATCGTCGGCGGGTCAGGCTACGGCGGGTCCGAGCTGATCAGGCTGTTGCAGGCGCACCCGACGTTCAAGCTGCGCACGGTCGCCGCCCGGGCGTCCGCCGGGCGCGACCTGGCCGAGGTGTTCCCCCACCTCGGGCTGGACGGCCCGCTCGTGCCCGCGGAGCCCGACCGGCTCGCCGGCTGCGACGTCGTCTTCCTGGCCACGCCGCACGAGGCCAGCCTGCGGCTGGCGCCCGAGCTGCTGCGCGCCGGCGCCGCCGTCGTCGACCTGTCCGGCGCCTACCGACTGCCACCCGCAGAGTTCGCGGCCTGGTACGGCGTGGAGCACACGTCCCCGGGGCTGGCCCCCGCCGCCTACGGTCTGCCCGAGCTCGACCGCTCGCGGATCGCCGGCGCGCGCCTGGTGGCCAACCCCGGCTGCTTCCCGACCGCCGCCCTGCTGGCCCTGGCCCCGCTGGGGGACCTCGCGGAGCCCGCCGGGGTCGTCGTGACGGGCCTGTCGGGGACCTCGGGCGCGGGCAAGGGCCTGCGTGAGGACCTGCACGTCAGTCACGCCGTGCAGAACGTCACCCCCTACGGCGCTCCCGGGCACCGCCACACCCCCGAGATCGAGCGGGGGTGGGGGACGTGCGCCGGGCTGGGCGCCCCTGTCCCCGTGTCCTTCACCCCGCACCTGGCGCCGATGTCGCGCGGGCTGCTGGCGACCGTCACCGCGCGGCTGGCGGGTTCCCCCGTCCGGGTGCGGGCGGCCTTCGGGGCCGCCTACGACGCCGAGCCCTTCGTGAGGGTGCTGCCCGAGGGCGTCTGGCCGGCGACGACACACGTGCGCGGCGGCAACAGCGCCCACGTCGGCGTGGCGGTCGACGAGCGGGCCGGCGTCGTCGTGGCCGCGTGCGCCATCGACAACCTGGTGAAGGGCGCGGCCGGCCAGGCGGTCCAGAACGCCAACCTGGTGACGGGCCTGCCCGAGGCCGCCGGCCTGTCCGCCGCCGGCGTCTATCCGTGAGCCACGTCTTCCGCGACGTCGGCGGCGGCGTCTGCGCGACCCCGGGCATCGAGGCGGCCGGCGTGGCCGCCGGCCTGCGCCGCGGCGGCGGGCCCGACGTCGCCCTCGTCGTGGCGCCGGCGCCGGTGACGGCGGCCGCCGTGCAGACCCGCAACCAGGTGGCCGCCGCCCCGGTCGTCGTCACGCGCCGCCACGTCGCCGACGGGCGCGCCCGGGCCGTGCTGCTCAACGCCGGCTACGCGAACGCGTGCACCGGCCCCGACGGGATGGCGGTGGCCACCGACTCGGCCGCCGAGGTGGGTCGGGAGCTGGGGTGCGGCCCCGCCGACGTGCTCGTCTGCTCGACCGGGGTCATCGGCGAGCCCCTGCCGCGCGAGTCCCTGCTGGGGGCGATCCCCCGTGTGGCCGCCGCCCTGGACGCGTCCGGCGGCCGGCGCGCCGCCGAGGCCATCCTGACGACCGACACGGTCGCCAAGCAGGTCGCCGTCGGTGTGGACGGCCCCGACGGTGGCTGCGTCGTCGGCGGCATGGCCAAGGGCGCCGGCATGATCGCGCCGGGGCTGGCCACGATGTTGTGCGTCGTGACCACCGACGCCGCCCTCCCGGCCCCGCGGCTGCGGGCCCTCCTGGGCTTGGTCGCCGACCGCACCTTCGGACGGGTCTCGGTGGACGGCTGCATGTCCACCAACGACGCCGTGGTGGTCCTGGCGACCGGAGGGGCGGCGCGCCCGCCGCCCGAGGACGTCGTCGCCGAGGCGCTCGCCCGGGTCTGCGGGCGGCTGGCCGAGTGGCTGGCGCGCGACGGCGAGGGAGCCCGGACCCTCGTGCGGGTGCGCGTCGCGGAGGCGCCCGACGAGCCCGCGGCCGTGGCCGTGGCGCGCGCGGTGGCCGACAGCGCGCTGTTCCGCGCGGCGATCGCCGGGGCCGACCCGAACTGGGGCCGGGTGCTGGCGGCGATCGGCGCCGGTCCGGTCCGGGTGGACCCCGACCGCATCGGCGTGGACTTCGCCGGGGTGCCGGTGTGCCGCGACGGCGTCGCCGCGCCGTTCGACCGCTCGCACCTGGCGGCCCTGCTCGAGGGCCCGGAGGTCGACGTGACCGTCCGCCTCGGGCTGGGCGACGGCCGTGCGACGGTCACGACCTGCGACCTGACCCACGGCTACGTGACGATCAACGCCGAGTACACCACGTGACCGATGAGAACGGCACCGTGACGGCTCGGCCGGTGCCGCTGACCGGCCGGGCCCGCACCGCCCAGGACAAGGCGCGGGTGCTGCGTGAGGCGCTGCCGTGGATCACCCGCTGGTCCGGGCGCACGGTCGTGATCAAGTACGGCGGCAACGCGCTGTCGCCCGGCCCCGACGGCGCCGAGGACGCCGTCGCCGCGGCCTTCGCCGCCGACGTCGCGCTGCTGCGGCGGGTGGGGATGCGCGTCGTGGTCGTGCACGGTGGCGGGCCCCAGATCACGGCCCTGGGACAGCGGCTGGGACTGCGGCCGCGCTTCGTGCGGGGACGTCGGGTCACCGACCCGGCGACGCTCGAGGTCGTCAAGATGGCCCTGCTCGGGCAGGTCAACCCACGGCTGGTGGGCCTGGTCGCCGGGGCCGGTGCCCGCGCGGTCGGCCTGTCGGGCACCGACGGCGGGCTGATCACGGCTCGCCCCGTCCCCGGGCTGGGCGCCGTGGGGGAGGTCGCGGACGTGCGCACCGACCTGCTGCGCACGCTGCTGGACGACGGGGTCGTGCCGGTCGTGGCCACCCTCGGCCGGGGCCCCGACGGCGCCGAGTGCAACATCAACGCCGACACCGTGGCGGGAGCGGTCGCCGTCGCGCTGGGCGCGGACAAGCTCATCTACCTCACCGACGTCCCCGGCCTGTACGAGTCGTTCGGCACCGCCGACTCCCAGCTGCTCAGCGAGGTCGGCGCGGACCGCCTGCGGGCCATGCTCGCGGCGGGGAACCTGCACGCAGGCATGGTCCCCAAGGTCGAGAGCATCGTCGACGCGCTGGACGGCGGGGTGGCCCACGCCCACCTGCTCGACGGCCGGGTGGAGCACGCGCTGCTGCTGGAGGTCTTCACCGACGAGGGCGTCGGCACCATGGTCGTCCCCCACCGAGGGGGCGCGTGACATGGGCGCCCCGTCCGCGTCGATCGTCGACCGTGAGGCGGACGCGCTCCTGCCCACGTACCCCCGCTACCCGGTCGAGTTCGTGTCCGGCCGCGGCGCCCGCCTCGTCGACGCGGACGGCCGCGAGTACCTCGACTTCCTGTCCGGGCTGGCGGTGACGTCGTTGGGCCACTCCCACCCGGCCGTGGCCGCGGCCGTCGCCGACCAGGCCGCCCGGCTGGTGCACGTGTCGAACCTGTACTACACGGCGCCGCAGGTCGACCTGGCCGAGCGGCTGCGGGCCACGCTCGGCTGGCCCGACGCGAAGGCGTTCCTGTGCAACTCGGGCGCCGAGGCCAACGAGGCCGCGATCAAGCTGGCCCGCCGCCACGGCAAGGCACGGGACCCCGACAAGGTCGGCGTCGTCGCCCTGCGTGGGGGCTTCCACGGGCGCACGCTGGCCGCGCTGGCGCTGACCGGCAACCCCGCCAAGCACGCGCCCTACCAGCCGCTCGGCGACTGGGTCACCCACGTGCCCCACGACGATGCGGCCGCGCTGGTCGCCGCGGTCGACGACCGCACCTGCGCCGTGTGGGTCGAGGCCGTGCAGGGAGAGGGCGGGGTGCGACCCGTGCCCGACGAGGTGCTGCGCGCGGCCCGCGCGGCCTGTGACCGTGTCGGCGCGCTGCTGGTGTGCGACGAGGTGCAGACCGGCGTGGGCCGGCTCGGCGCCTGGTACGGGTGGCAGACGACGCCGGTGGAGCCCGACGTCGTGTGCCTGGCCAAGGCCCTGGCCAACGGGCTGCCGATCGGTGCGGTCGTCGCGCGGGGGGCGGCCGCGTCGGCCTTCTCCACCGGGGACCACGCCTCCACGTTCGGCGGCGGCCCCGTCGTCTGCGCCGCGGCGCTCGCCGTGCTCGAGACCATGGGGCGCGACGGGCTGGTCGAGCGGGCCCGCCATGCCGGCGAGGGGCTCGCCGGGGCGCTGTGGTCCCTGGCCGACGGCCACGACCTGGCCACCGGGGTCCGGGGCCGGGGGCTGCTGCAGGCGCTGACCCTGCGCGAGCCCGTGGCCCCGCGGGTGACGTCCGAGGCGCTGGGACGCGGGCTGGTCGTCAACGCCGTCACCCCCGACGCGGTGCGCCTCGCCCCGCCGCTGATCGTCGGTGACGACGAGATCACCGAGATGACCGGGCTGCTGGGGGCCGCCCTGGTAGCCGTGGGCGTGCCCTCTTGAGCGTGCGCCACTACCTGGACGTCGACGCGCTGTCCGCCGGCGAGCTCGCGGGGCTGCTGGATCTCGCCGACGTGCTCAAGGCCGGGCGCGGCCCGCGCGAGGACTTGGCGGGTCGGTCGGTGGGCATGATCTTCGAGAAGCCGTCGACGCGCACCCGCGTGTCGTTCCAGGTCGCCGTGGCCGAGCTGGGCGGGCACGGCGTCGTGCTCAACGCCGCCGACCTGCAGTTGGGACGCGGCGAGACCATCGAGGACACCGGCCGGGTCCTGTCGCGCTACCTGCACGCGCTGGTCGTGCGCACCCATGCGCAGTCGCGGCTGGAGGCGCTGGCCACGACGGCGACGGTGCCGGTCGTCAACGCGCTCAGCGACGCGGCCCATCCGTGCCAGGCGCTGGCCGACCTGCAGACGGTCCGGGAGCGCGCGGGGGGGCTCGCCGGCCTCACGCTCGCCTACCTGGGCGACGGCAACAACGTCGCGCACTCACTGCTGGTCGCCGGCGCGACGGCCGGCATGCGTGTCGTCGTCGCCTCGCCGCCGGCGTACCAGCCCGACGCCGCCGTGGCCGAGCGGGCCGCGGCGCTGGCCGCCCGGACCGGCGGGCGGGTGCTCGTCACCGCCGACCCGCTGGAGGCCGCCACGGGCGCCGACGTCGTCTACACCGACGTGTGGGCCAGCATGGGACAGGACGACGAGCGGGAGGACCGCGTCGCGGCGCTGCGGCCCTACCGGGTCGACGCGGACGTCATGGCGGCGGCCGACGACGACGCCATCGTGCTGCACTGCCTGCCCGCCCACCGCGGCGAGGAGATCGCCGCCGAGGTCATCGACGGACCCAGCAGCGCGGTCTGGGACCAGGCCGAGAACCGCCTGCACACGCAGAAGGCGCTGCTGCTGCTGTTGCTGGGCGAGCCCGGCGGGGGGGCGACATGAGTCGGGTCGGCCCGGTGAGCAAGGCGGCGCGCCAGCGCCTGCTGGCCGACCTGGTCGAGCGCCACGAGACCGGCTCCCAGGGCCAGCTGGTGGCGCTGCTGCGCCGGCGCGGGGTCGAGGCGACCCAGGCGACCGTCAGCCGCGACCTGGACGAGCTGGGCATCGCCAAGGTCCGCGGCGCCGACGGCACGGTGGCCTACGCCCTGCCGGAGCCCAGCCGCCTGTCCCAGATCCTGCGCCAGTTCGTCCTCGACGTCGACGCCAGCGGCAACCTCGCGGTCGTGCGGACCCTTCCGGGCGCGGCCGCGGCGGTGGCCAGCGCCATCGACCAGGCGGACCTGCCCGACGTGCTGGCGACCGTGCAGGGCGACGACACCCTGCTCGTCGTCGCCGTGGAGGGGGTCGCCGGCCGCGACCTCGCGGCGCGACTGCTGACCGTGAGGCGCGGGTGGCCCGACGCCGGCCTCCGGCCGCCGACCGGCCCCGCGCGCCTCGCCCCGACATCCGAGGAGACGCCGTGACCGCTCCCCGCTGCGTGCTGGCCTACTCCGGCGGCCTCGACACGTCGGTGGCGATCCGCTGGCTGGCCGAGCACAAGGGTTACGACGTCGTAGCCTGCGCCGTCGACGTCGGCCAAGCGGGCCCCGGCGCGCTGGACGAGGTGCGTCGCCGGGCGCTGGAGTGCGGCGCCGTCGAGTCCGTCGTCGTCGACGCCCGCGCCGAGTTCGCCGACGACTTCGTGGCCCCGGCCATCGCCGCCAACGCGCTGTACATGGGCAAGTATCCGCTGGTGTCCGCGCTGTCGCGGCCGCTGATCACGCGCCACCTGGTGCGCGTGGCCGGCGAGAGCGGCGCCGAGGCGGTCGCGCACGGGTGCACCGGCAAGGGCAACGACCAGGTGCGCTTCGAGGTCACCGCGATGGCGATCGCCCCGCAGCTGCGGGTCGAGGCGCCCATCCGCGAGTGGGGGCTGACGCGCGACGCCGCCATCCGATGGGCCGCCGAGCGCGAGCTCCCGGTCCCGGTGCGCCCGGCCTCGCCGTACTCCATCGACGAGAACCTGTGGGGGCGGACCGCCGAGTGCGGCGTCCTGGAGGACCCGTGGGCGGCGCCGCCGGAGGAGGTCTTCGAGCGCTCCGCCGCGCTGGCCGACACCCCCGACACCCCCGAGGAGCTCGTGCTGACCTTCGACGCGGGGCTGCCGGTGGCGCTGGACGGCAAGGAGCTGGACCTGGCCGGCCTCGTCGCCGAGGTCGACCGGCGCGCCGGGGCGCACGGCGTGGGACGGATCGACATGGTCGAGGACCGGCTCGTCGGCATCAAGAGCCGCGAGGTGTACGAGTGCCCGGGCGCCGTGACGATCCTGACCGCGCACCGCGACCTGGAGGACCTGTGCCTGGAGCAGGAGCTGGCCCAGGACAAGCGCGGCCTGGAGGGCAGGTACGCCCAGCTCGTCTACAACGGGCTGTGGTTCACGCCGCTGAAGGAGGCGCTCGACTCGTTCATGGCCGTGCCGCAGCGGTACGTGACCGGCGACGTGCGCGTCCGCCTGTTCAGGGGCCACGCGGCCGTCGCTGGTCGCCGCAGCCCGCACGGCCTGTACGACCACGACCTGGCGACCTATGACGAGGCCGACCGCTTCGACCACACGCGGGCCGAGGGCTTCGTCAAGCTGTGGGGCCTGCCGACGAAGGTCTGGGCGCGTCGCCAGGGCCGGCTGTGACGGCGGGCTCCGGGCTGCCGTGGTGCCGGCCCCGGGGGGGCGACGTCGAAAGGACCACGGCGTGACAGAGGGCAGGCTGTGGGGGTCGCGGTTCTCGCACGAGCCCGACCGGGCCGCCTGGCGACTGGGGCGCAGCGTCGACGTCGACGTGCGCCTGTGGCCGGACGACCTGGCCGGTTCGCACGCGCACGCCGCGGAGCTCGAGCGGCTGGGGGTCTTGTCGGGGGCCGAGCGGCTGGCGATCACCCAGGCCCTGCAGACGATCGCCGAGGAGCTCGCCGGGGGCGCGTTCGTCTTCGCTGACGGCGACGAGGATCTCCACGGCGCCGTCGAGCGGCGGCTCGTCGAGCTGTGCGGCGACACCGGCGGCAAGCTGCGCGCCGGGCGCAGCCGCAACGACCAGATCGCCGGTGACCTGCGCCGCTACCTCGTCCGGGTCACCGACCGCCGGCTCCTGCCCCTGCTGGCCGAGGTCCGCCGCGCGCTGGCCGACAAGGCCGAGGAGGTGCTCGACTGGCTGGCGCCCGGCTACACGCACCTGCAGCGCGCCCAGCCGGTCGTCCTGGGCCACCACCTGCTGGCCCACGCGTGGGCGCTCGACCGCGACGCGGGCCGCCTGGCCGACGCCCGGGCGCGCATGGACGTGTCGACCCTGGGGTCCGGCGCCCTTGCGGGGACGACGCTGGCGCTGGACCCGGACCGCTACGCGCGCTCGCTCGGCTTCGCCAGGGCGGCGGAGAACTCCATGGACGCGGTCGCCGACCGCGACTTCGCCGCCGAGTTCCTCGCCGCCTGCGCCCTGCTGGGCGTGCACCTGTCGCGGCTGGGCGAGGACGTCGTGCTGTGGGCCTCGGCGGAGTTCGGCTGGGTGCGCGTGGGCGACGCCTTCTCGACCGGGTCGTCCATCATGCCCCAGAAGCGCAACCCGGACGTCGCCGAGCTCGTGCGGGGCAAGTCCGGCCGGCTGGTCGGCGACCTCGTGGCGCTGCTCGTCACGCTCAAGGGCCTGCCGCTGACCTATGACCGGGACCTGCAGGAGGACAAGGAGCCCGTCTTCGACGCGGTCGACACGCTGGAGCTGGCGCTGCCGGCCGTGACCGGCATGGTCGGGTCCCTGCGCTTCGACCGGGAGCGCGTGGCCGCCGCCGCCGGTGGGTTCGCGCTCGCGACCGACCTGGCCGAGGCTCTCGTCGCCCGCGGCGTCGCGTTCCGAGCCGCCCACGACCGCGTCGGCGCGCTCGTGGGCGACTGCGAGCGCCGGGGCGTGGACCTGACGGACCTGGCACCCGACGAGCTGGCCGCGTCGCTGCCGGAGCTGGCGCCGGCCGAGCTGGGCTCCCTGCTGGACCCGGCGGCCGCCGTCGCCCGGCGGGCGGGCCCGTCGGGCCCGGCGCCGGCCCACGTGCGCGCGCAGCTCGCCGCGCTGCGGGCCCGCATCCCGCAGCTCCCACAGGGAATAATTGGTTGAAATGGGGCACAGACCCCTATGCTGACCCGACGGGGAGACCAACCGGCCGCGACCAGGGGACTCCATGAGCGTCAGCGGGCTCCTCGGCCCGTTGCACCACCGCGACTACCGGCTGCTCGCCTGCGCCGCGGTCGTGTCGCTGCTCGGCGACGGCTTCTTCTACGTCGCCATCGCCATCCAGGTGTACTCCATCGCCAACGCGCCTGTGGCGATGTCGGCCGTCGGCGTGGTGTGGACCCTGTCGACCGTCGTGTTCGTCCCCCTGGGCGGGGTCGCCAGCGACCGCTGGGAGCGCCGGCGCATCATGGTCGTGGCCGACCTGGTGCGCGCCGTCTCGATCGGCACCCTCGGGCTCCTGTCGATCAGCGGGGCGGCCCAGCTGTGGCACCTGCTGGTCATCGGCGCCTGCTTCGCGGTCGGCAACGCCCTGTTCAACCCGACGGCGACCGCCATCGTGCCCGACCTGGTGCCGGCGGACCGCCTGGCCCAGGCCAACGCGCTGCTCGGCGCGGCCCGCCCGGCGATGCTGCGGCTGGCGGGCCCGGCGCTGGGGGGCCTGACGATCGCCTGGGCGGGGCCGGGGGCGGCCTTCCTGGTCGACGCGCTCACGTTCGTGGTGTCCGCGGCCCTGCTCGCCGGCATACGCCGGCGTCCGCCCGCCCACCCCGGCACGCGCACGGCGGCCGACGCCGTCCTCCCCCCGCTGCGGGAGCTCGTCGAGGGCCTGCGCTTCGTCCGCGCGCGCCCCTGGTGCTGGGCGTGGCTGACGTGCGTCGCGGTCAGCATGCTCGCCTACTACGGCCCGGTCGAGGTGCTGTTGCCCTACGTGCTGCTCAACGACTTCTCGTACGGAAGCGGCGAGGCCGGGCGCGCGCTGGGGCTCATCCTCGGCGCCGGCGGGCTCGGCTCGGTCGCGGCGTCGATCCTGGTCGGCCGCTTCGACCTGCCCCGGCGCTTCATGACCGCCCTGTACGCCGGCGAGGCCGTGGCGATCGTGGCCGTCGGCGCCTACGGGCTCATGACGGCCCTGTGGCACGGGGTGCTCGCCGGCTTCGTGGTGGGTGGCCTGATGACGTTCACCGACGTCGTGTGGACCACCGTGCTCCAGCGCCTGGTCCCCCGACACCTGCTCGGCCGGGTCTCGGGCGTGGACTGGTTCGCCTCGCTGGGGCTGCTCCCGCTGAGCTTCGCCCTCGCCGGGCCCCTGGCTCAGCTGTTCGGCGCCCGCCCGACGCTGGTGGTCGGCGCGCTTGCCGGCGCGTCCGCGCCGGTGCTGCTGGCCGTGCTCGTGCGCGGCGCCCGGGCCCCCGAGCGGGCCGCCGAGGGTCTCGCGCCGGTGGGCGTGCCCGCCGCGCCGGCCGTCGGTGCCCTGGCCGATCCGTTCGACGACCACGGCCACGGCGGCACGCCGGCTCCGGCCTCAGGCGGGCGGCAGAGCGGTCTGGCGCCCGCAGCGCGCACAGGCGGGCGCCGCGGCGGCTCCCGCCTGCGCTGACCCGCCGTCCGGTGCGGTCGCCGGGGTGCGTGCGCCACACAGGCACACGGCCCCGCTGGTGGTGACCGGGCGGATGTCCAGGCGCGGCGACGGCAGCGTCGGGCCGGTGTCCAGTTCGCGCTCGCGCAGCGCGTCGGTGGCCCGACCCCGCAGGACGTCGTCGGCCAGCACGGCCAGCCACCGGCGCAAGGTGGCCTCGTCCACGCCGTGGGCCAGCGGCAGCTCGACGGACAGCGAGACGCTCACCGCGCCTGCGGGCACCCTCTCGGCGTCGTCGACGTCGACGCGGGCCATGCGGCGGTCGCCGGGGGAGAAGACGGTGACGCCGTCGGCCCCGACCGCGACGACGACCCCGACCAGGCCCGAGTCGCGCACGCGGACCCACGCCCCGAGGCGGGGGGCCTGGGCGCCGGGGGCCGGGCACATGACGCGGATGCTACCGGCGGCCCGCGGGTCAGGGCCTACGATTGGCCGCCCGCGGCGCCGAGCGGGGTCGGAGGACGCAGGTGGCCTGGACGAACGAGGACGTCTCACGGCAGCTCGCGGAGATCGCCGCGCTGCTGCGGCTCAGGGGCGAGGACCCGTTCAAGGTCCGCGCCTACGAGCGGGCCGCCGGTGTGATCGCCGCGACGCCCGTCGACCTGGCCGAGCTGTCGCCGGAGGAGATCGCGCGGCTCAAGGGCATCGGCCGGTCCAGTGCGCGCAGGATCGACGAGTACCGGCGGACCGGGCGGATCGACATGCTCGAGCGGTTGCGGGCCGACGTGCCGGCGGGCGTGGCCGAGCTGGCCCGGGTGCCCGGCCTGGGCCCCAAGACCGCCCGCCTGCTGCACGCGGAGCTGGGCCTGTCCGGCCTGGACGACCTGCGCGCGGCGCTCGAGCAGGGCCGGCTGCGCGGGCTGGCCGGGCTGGGGGAGAAGACCGAGCAGAACTTGCGCCGGGCCCTGGAGCGCATGGGGGCCAAGGACGACGACCGCGTGCCGGCCGCCGACGCCCTGCCGGTCGCCGAGGAGCTGTGCGCCCGCCTGGCCGCCCTGCCCGCCGCGGGCCGGGTCGCCTACGCGGGCAGCCTGCGGCGGCTGCGGGAGACGGTCGGCGACATCGACCTGCTCGTCGCCTCCGACCAGCCCGCGCCCGTGATGGCGGCGCTGCGCGACGACAGCCTGACGGTGCGGGTCCTGGCGGCGGGCGAGAAGAAGACCAGCGTGCTGACCGTGCGGGGGCTGCAGGCCGACCTGCGGGTCGTGGAGCCGGCGGCGTGGGGCGCTGCGCTCGTCTACTTCACCGGCTCCAAGGCCCACAACGTGCGGGTGCGGGAGCGGGCCGTCCGCCGCGGCCTCACCCTCAACGAGTACGGGCTGTTCGACCGTGTCACCGGCGGCCGTGTCGCCGGCCGCACTGAGGAGGAGGTCTACGCGGCGCTGGGCATGGCCTTCGTGCCGGCGCCGATGCGCGAGGACGCCGGCGAGGTGCAGGCCGCCGCCGACGGCGTGCTGCCGGACGTCGTGACCGCCGCCGACGTCCTCGGCGACCTGCACGGCCACACCGACTGGTCGGGGGACGGCAAGGCGTCGATGCAGGACATGCTGGGCGCCGCCCGCCGGCGTGGGGACCGGTACTGGGCCGTCACCGACCACGCCGAGAACCTGGTGATGAACGGGTTGTCGCGTGAGCGCATGGTGGCCCAGAGGGGGGCCATCGAGCGCCTGCGGGGGGGCTTGTCGGGCCTGACCGTGCTCCACGGCGCCGAGCTGAACATCGGCGCCGACGGGGAGCTGGACTACGACCGCGAGTTCCTGCTCGGGTTCGACTTCTGCGTCGCCAGCGTGCACACGCTCATGCACCGACCGCGCGAGGAGCAGACCCGCCGCATCGTCGCCGCGATGGAGCACCCCGCCGTCAACGTCATCGGCCATCCCGTGGGGCGGATCATCGGCAGACGGCCCGGCTACGACATCGACGTCGAGGTCATCGTCGAGGCGGCGGCGCGCACCGGCACGGCCCTGGAGGTCAACGCCTCCCCGCGGCGCCTGGACCTGTCCGGCCGGATGGTGCGGCGCGCCGTCGAGGCGGGGGCGACGGTCGCCATCTCCTGCGACGCGCACAGCCTCGGTGACCTCGGCAACCGCGTCTACGGGGTGGCGACGGCCCAGCGGGGGTGGGCCAGGGCCGCCGACGTCCTCAACTGCCGCGACGTCGACGGGCTGCGCGACTTCGTCGCGGCGAAGCGGTGAGCCGGCTCCCCGAGCGTCTCGGGCGCTCCTTCTTCGCGCGTCCCGCGCCCGAGGTCGCCGCCGACCTCGTCGGCGCGCTGCTGGTCCGCGTCGACGAGCGGCTCGTCGCCCGCCTCTCCGAGGCCGAGGCGTACATGCGCCACGACCCCGCCTGCCACGCCCACCGGGGCAGGACGAGGCGCAACGAGCCGCTTTGGGGCCCGGCCGGCCACGCGTACGTCTACTTCAGCTACGGCATGCACTGGTGCCTGAACGTGTCGACCGGCACACCGGGGGACCCCCAGGGCTGCCTGCTGCGCGCCGCGGAGCCGTTGCGGGGCGTCGAGCGGATGCGCGCCCGGCGCGGGGACCGGGCCGACCGCGAGCTGCTGCGCGGCCCCGCCCGCCTGGCCCAGGCGTTCGGGCTGGACGGCTCGTGGAGCGGCCGCGACCTGTGCGCGCCCGGCGGACGGCTGTACCTGGCGGCCGGCGGGCTGTGCACGGGCGTCGTCGCCGGGCCCCGCGTGGGGGTCGCCGTGGGCGCCGACACCCCGTGGCGCTTCACCGCCGCGAGGTCACCGTGGGTGTCGTCGTACCGGCGCTCTCCGCGCGCCGGCCCACCCGGGGGGACGGGGTAGCCTTGCGCCGGTGACGCCCGTCGACGAACAGCTGCGTGTCCTGCTCGACGGCGCCGTCGACTCGCTTCCGGTCGGGGAGCTCGAGCGCAAGCTGTCACAGGTCGCCGGCGGCCGACGGCCCCCGCTGCGCGTCAAGCTCGGCTTCGATCCGACGGCGCCGGACCTGCACCTGGGCCACACCGTGCCGCTGCGCAAGCTGCGGGCGTTCCAGCGCTTCGGGCACACGGCCGTGCTCGTCATCGGGGGCTTCACGGCGCGGGTGGGGGACCCCTCGGGGCGCTCGACCACCCGGCCGCGCCTGTCGCCCGAGCAGGTCGAGGCGAACGCGGCGACCTACCTGCGCCAGGCCGGCAAGGTCCTGGCCGACGAGCCGCTGGAGGTGGTCGACAACGCCGTCTGGCTGGCGGGGATGACCATGCCCGACGTGCTGGAGCTGGCCTCGACGGTCACGGTCGCCCAGTTGCTGCAGCGCGACGACTTCTCCGCCCGCTACGGGCGGGGCCACCCCATCGCGCTGTCCGAGTTCGTCTACCCGCTGCTGCAGGGACGCGACTCGGTGGCCGTCCGCAGCGATGTGGAGCTGGGGGGGACCGACCAGACCTTCAACCTGCTGGTGGGGCGTGACCTACAGCAACGGGTCGGCCAGGTGCCCCAGTGCGTGCTGACGCTGCCGCTGCTCACGGGCCTGGACGGGGACCGCAAGATGTCTAAGACCCTGGGCAACCACGTCGGCGTCGACGACGACCCGGCCGACATGTTCGGCAAGGTGATGAGCCTGCCGGACGAGTCCATGGTCACCTGGTTCCGTCTGGTGACCGAGGTCCCCCCCGACGAGACCGACGCGGTCGAGCGGGCCCTGCGCGACGGCTCGTTGCACCCGTTGACCGCCAAGCGCCGGCTGGCCCGCGAGCTGGTGACCCTGTACCACTCCGGCCGAGACGCCCGGGAGGCCGAGCGGCGCTTCGACATCGTGCACCGCGACCGGGCCGTGCCCGAGGACACGCCGACGTTCGACGTCGGTGCGCGCAGCCGCTGGTTCCTTCCCACGCTGCTGTGCGACGCGGGTCTGGCCGCAAGCGGCTCGCAGGCACGCCGCCTGGTCGAGCAGGGAGGCGTGCGTCTGGACGGCCGGCCGCTGGGGGACCCGACCGCCGAGTTGCCGGCCGACGAGCTGGCCGGGCGCGTCCTGGCGGTCGGACGCCGCCACCTGGTCCGCCTGGAGCGTCGCCGAGGGCGGCCCACGGGGTGAGCGGCACCGCTGAACGGACGTTGACGCGCGTCGGTCCGCGACGTATATTCGGGAGTCCGGGCCAACCGGTCCGGACCCCTCCGGCGACGACGCGCGACGGTGCGACGAGCAGTGTGCGCGGCTCCACGCCGGGACCGCGTTTGCCGGCCGGCCTTCTCGGAGATCGGTTGGTGCGAGGGTCACAGCGAGCCCGAAAGCCGACCTTCACGGCCACGCGCCATCTGGCGACGGACCGGAAAGAGGAACTCGGGCCACGGTGGTGACGCCGCTCCTTGAGAACTGCACAGTGTGCCAAAAGCCAGTGATAGACCCCGCCTTTGGGGAGCGGCCACACGGCCGCGAAACGAAGGTGGCGTAGATCCGGTTCCGGACAGCTGCAACACGTTCAGCTGTTCAATGAACCAAGGACCTACTCTCCACGGATCAGACGCCGGGCCCGGTGCCCGGATCTCGATCTCCAACGGAGAGTTTGATCCTGGCTCAGGACGAACGCTGGCGGCGCGCTTAACACATGCAAGTCGAGGGAGAACCGGCCCTTCGGGGCCGGGGAGACCGGCGAACGGGTGAGTACCACGTGAGGAACCTGCCCTGTGCACCGGGATAACCCGGGGAAACCCGGGCTAATACCGGATGACCCCGCCGGGACGCATGTCCCGGCGGGAAAAGCTCCGGCGGCACAGGATGGCCTCGCGCCCTATCAGCTTGTTGGTGAGGTAACGGCTCACCAAGGCGACGACGGGTAGCTGGCGTGAGAGCGCG
>JAHWKQ010000188.1 GCA_019347785.1 Actinomycetota bacterium | reverse complement strand
CATCGGCTGGACGCGGTCGCCGAGCGAGTGAGCGAGGTACATCGCCCCCCCGAGCGCCGTCCCGGAGTCACCGGAGGCGGGCTGCACCCAGATCTCCTCGAACGGGCTGTGCTCCCACAGGACGCTGTTGGCGACGCAGTTGAGCGCGACGCCGCCGGCCATGGTCAGCTCCCGGTCGCCGGTCTGCGCGTGCAGCCAGGCGGCGAGCTCCAACAGCACCTCCTCCAGGCGCGTCTGCAGGGTCGCGGCGAGGTCGGCGTGGTCGGCGGTCCAGCGCCCCCCCGGCCCGCGGGCCGGCGCGAACGAGCCCCAGTCGACCGGCGAGACCCGGAAGCCCCCGTCGCCCGTCGGCGCCACCAGCCCGCGGAAGTCGGGCAGGAAGCGCGGGCGCCCGTAGGCAGCCATCGCCATGACCTTGTACTCGTCGCTGGAACGGCGGAAGCCCAGGTGGGCGGTGGCCTCCTCGTACAGCAGGCCGAGGGAGTGGGGCAACTCCTGGGCGGCGAGGACCTCCAGCTTCCCGTCCACGCCGCGACCGGCCAGGTGCGAGCACCGCTCCCCACGGCCGTCGAGCACCAGCACGCTGGACGTCGGGTACGGCCCGGCCAGGTGCGCCGAGGCGGCGTGCGCGACGTGGTGGGGGACGAAGTGCACCCGGTCCGGGTCCAGGCCCGGCAGGGCGGCGCGCAGGAACAGCGGCGCCCGGCGCGCGTACAGCGTGCGCAAGGGCTCCCAGTCGTCCGCGGTGACGTCCCCGCCCGCCGGTGGGGCCAGTCCGGGGTCGTAGGAGTAGGCCACCGCGTCCAGGTCCGCCGGCGTCAGGCCCGCGTGGCGCAGGCACCAGGCCGCCGACAGCTCGGGGAGCTCCCACGCCGCGAACGGCACGTTGGCCTTCCCGTGCTTGCGGCGGTTGAAGCGCTCCTCCTCGGCGGCCGCGACGACCTGCCCGTCCACCACCAGCGCGGCGGCCGGGTCGTGGAAGATCGCGTTGACCCCGAGCACCCGCATGCCGGCCCTTGTGAAGCTCGCTGTTCCCGACGCGTGTCCGGGCCCCGCTTGCCCAATCACCCACCGGCTTATACACAGCCGCCGCCAGCGTCGTGTGTGGTGATTTCAAGGTGATGACTCACCCGGCGGCCGGCCGGGAAGACCGTGGGGCGCGGCCCACACGGGGCCGTGACCACCGGGGGCGTCGGATGGCGGACACGGCACGGGTCCCGCTCGGCGGCCCGCGCGTGGGCGTCGTCACGATCACGCGGGACCGGCGCCCCGAGCTGCTGCACGCGCTGGGGATGCTGCTGTCCCTCCCCGAGCGGCCGCCCGTGGTGGTCGTCGACAACGGCTCCCGTGACGGCAGCGCCCGGGCGGTGCGCTCGGCCCACCCACGCGTCGACGTCGTCTCGCTGGCCGAGAACATCGGGTCCGCGGGGCGCGCGGTGGGCGCCCGGCGGCTGGACACCCCGTACGTCGCCTTCAGCGACGACGACTCCTGGTGGGCGCCGGGAGCGCTGAGCACGGCCGCGCGTTGCCTCGACGCGCACCCGAGGCTGGCGGTGGTGGCCGCCCGGATCCTGGTGGGCGCCGGGGAGCGGCTGGACCCGGTGTGCGAGCAGATGGCGCACAGCCCACTTCCCGACCGCGGGGACCTGCCCGGCCCCCGCGTGCTGGGCTTCCTCGCCTGTGGCGCGGTCGTCCGCCGCACGGCGTTCCTGACCGCCGGGGGGTTCGACGTCCACTTCGGCGTCGGCGGCGAGGAGGAGCTGCTCGCGCTCGACCTGGTCACGAGCGGGTGGGATCTGGCCTACGTCGACGCCGTCGTCGCCCACCACCACCCGTCACCGAGCCGCGACCCCGCCGGGCGGGCCCGCGGCGCCGTCCGCAACCGCCTGTGGGTAGCGTGGCTGCGCCGTCCGGCCGGGGGCGCCCTGCGGGTGACCGCCCGGGCGGCCCGGCGGGCGGTGCGCGACCCGCACGCCCGGGCAGGGCTGGTGGAGGCGGTCCGAGGCGGGGGTTGGGTGTGGCCGCGACGGCGCGTGGTGCCCGACCGCGTCGAGCGCCTGGTGCGCCGGCTCGAGGTCCCCTGAGCGTGCGGCCCGGGCCGGTCCGGCCGCCTCAGGCCAGTCCGCGCTCGCGTGCCCAGGCCAGCAGGGCCTCGCGGGCGTCGTCGGGGTCCATGGGTCCGTGCTCCAGGCGCAGGTCCAGCAGGTGGCGGCGGGCCTCCCCGACGAGGGGGCCCGGTGACAGCCTCAAAAGGCGCATGATCTCGTGGCCGTCCAGCGGTGGCTTGACCGCCGCCATCGCCTCCTGCGCGGCGAGTGCGGCGATCCTGGACTCGAGGTCGTCCATCGCCTGGGCCAGCCGGTGGGCCTTGGCCCGGTTGCGGGTCGTGACGTCGGCGCGTGTGAGCAGGTTCAGTCGCGACAGCTGCTCCTCGGTCCCCGCGTCGTGCACGTACCGGCGCACGGCCGAGTCGGTCCAGCGCCCGTCGCTGTACCCGTGGAAGCGCAGGTGCAGGTACACGAGCCGGCTGACGTCCTCGGCCACCTGGTTGGGGTAGCGCAGCTCGCGCAGCCGCGCATGGGCCATCCGGGCCCCCACGACCTCGTGGTGGTGGAAGGTGACGCGTCCGCCGGCCGCGAACGCCCGCGTGGCCGGCTTGCCCACGTCGTGCAGCAGGGCGGCCAGCCGGAGCACCAGGTCGTGGGGCGGGCAGCGCTCCACCACCGCCACGGTGTGGGAGTACACGTCCTTGTGGTGGTGGAGCGGGTCCCGCTCCATGCGCAGGGACGGCAGCTCCGGCAGGAACCGGTCCGCCAGGCCCGTGTCGCACAGCAGGTCCAGCCCCCGCCCCGGGGCCGGGGCGCACACCAGCTTGCTGAGCTCGTCGCGGATGCGCTCCCGGCTGATCCCGTCCAGGGTCGCGGCCATCGTCGTCGCGGCCTTGCGCGCCGCCTCGTCGACGTCGGCCTCCAGGGTGGCTGCGAAGCGGGCCATGCGGACCATGCGCAGCGGGTCGTCGCCGAAGCTGGTCGCCGGCTCGACGGGTGTGCGCAGCGTCCTGGACCCCAGGTCGGCCAGGCCCCCGTACGGATCGACGAAGCGATGGTCCGGCAGGCTCACCGCCATCGCGTTGACCGTGAAGTCGCGCCTGGCCAGGTCGGCCTCGATCGTGGGCGCGAACGTCACGTCCGGGTGCCGGGACCCGTCCGGGTAGACGTCACGGCGGAAGGTCGTGATCTCCAGCGGGTGCCCCGACCTGCGGGCGCTGACGGTGCCGAAGCGGGCGCCGGTCAGCCAGATGCGCTCGGCCCAGCCCGACAGCACGCGCTCGGTCTGCCCCGGCGTCGCCGACGTCGCGAAGTCGAGGTCGCCCAGGCGACGGCCCAGCAGCGTGTCCCGCACCGTCCCGCCCACCAGGTACAGCTCGAAGCCGCGCTCGGCGAAGCGCCGGCCGAGCTCGTCGGCCATCGGGTAGACGGCCACCAGCGCGCCCAGCTGGCGCCGCTGGGCGGCGGTCAGGGAGTCGTTCGACATGCCCCCCGCATGCTAGTGCGTGCCCCGGGCCGCCCGCTCGCGGCCCGGTTCAGACGGACACGCCGGCCGCACGCACGGCGATGCGCAGGTCGTGCGGGCTCGTGGCCGCGGCGAGCGCCTCCTTGAGGGTGATGCGGCCCTCTCCGAGCAGCGCAAGCAGGTGCTGGTCGAAGGTCTGCATGCCGTAGTAGGCGCCCCCGGCGATGGCGTCCTCGATCTCGCTCGTCTTGGCGGGGTCGAGGAGGAATTCGCGCAGGCGGGAGGTCATGACCAGCACCTCGATCGCCGCGACCCGGCCGCCGTCCGCGGAACCCAGAAGCCGCTGCGACACGATGCCGCGCAGCGAGTTGGCCAGCGACAGGCGTGCCTGGCCCTGCTGGTGGGGCGGGAACATGTCCACGATGCGGTTGATCGTCTCGGTCGCGTCGGTGGTGTGCAGCGTCGACATGACGAAGTGACCGGTCTCGGCGGC
>JAHWKQ010000187.1 GCA_019347785.1 Actinomycetota bacterium | reverse complement strand
ACATCTCCGACCGCTTCCTGCCCGACAAGGCGATCGACCTCATCGACGAGGCCGGCAGCCGGCTGCGCATCCGTCGCCTGACCGCGCCCCCGGACCTGAAGGACCTCGAGGACGAGGCGTCCGGCGTGCGCCGGGACAAGGAGTCGGCCATCGACGAGCAGGACTTCGAGAAGGCCGCGCAGCTGCGCGACCAGGAGAAGAAGCTGCTCGAGCGCAAGGCGACGCGTGAGCGCGAGTGGAAGTCCGACGGGATGGACACCGTGCTGACGCTGGGCGACGAGGACATCGCCGAGGTCCTGTCGAACTGGACCGGCATCCCGGTGTTCAAGCTCACCGAGGAGGAGACCGCCAAGCTGCTGCGCATGGAGGAGGAGCTGCACAAGCGGGTGGTCGGCCAGGACGACTCGCTGGCCGCCGTGTCCAAGGCGATCCGGCGCACCCGCGCCGGCCTGAAGGACCCCAAGCGGCCGTCCGGGTCGTTCATCTTCCTCGGGCCGTCGGGCGTGGGCAAGACCGAGCTGGCCAAGACGCTGGCCGAGTTCCTCTTCGGCGACGAGGAGGCGCTGATCCACCTCGATATGTCCGAGTACATGGAGAAGCACACGGTGTCGCGGCTGATCGGCTCGCCGCCGGGCTACGTCGGCTACGAGGAGGGCGGCCAGCTCACCGAGGCGGTGCGGCGCAAGCCGTTCAGCGTGGTGCTGTTCGACGAGGTCGAGAAGGCCCACCCGGACGTGTTCAACGCCCTGCTGCAGATCATGGAGGACGGCCGGCTCACGGACGCCCAGGGCAAGACGGTGGACTTCAAGAACACCGTGCTGATCATGACGTCGAACCTGGGCACCAAGAACCTGGGGCAGTCCGCGCTGGGCTTCGGCCGGGCGGACGAGCGCGGCAACTACGCGCGTATGAAGGAGCAGGTCGGCGAGGAGCTCAAGCGGCACTTCCGACCGGAGTTCCTCAACCGCATCGACGAGGTGATCGTCTTCCACCAGCTGACCCGCGAGCAGGTCAAGTCGATCGTCGATCTCATGCTCAGGCGTGTGAAGGAGCAGCTCGGGTCCAAGGACCTCGACGTCGAGCTCACCGAGGAGGCCAAGAACTGGCTGGCCGAGAAGGGCTACGACGCCAGCCTGGGCGCCCGGCCGCTGCGCCGGACGATCCAGCGCTACCTCGAGGACCCGCTGAGCGAGAAGATCCTGTTCGGCGAGTTCCAGGCCGGCCAGCTCGTTGTCGTCGACGTCGAGGACGACGAGATCGTCTTCCGGGCGGTAGACTCACCACCCGACACCCCGCCGGTCGAGCTGGCCGGCTCGGGTGAGGGACAGGGGTAGCCGGCGGGGCTGCCCCCCGGACCTCGGGAGGCTCGGCCGCTTCGCGGCGGACGACGGCGCCAAGAGCCGTCGGAAGCCGGTGGGCGAGCTGGCCCGAAATCGCGGCCCGGTGCGACAAGAGCGCCGGGCCGTTCCGCATGTCTTCGCCCCCGGTAGCCTGCCGGCTCATGCGACTGGTGATCGCGCGCTGCCGGGTCGACTACTCGGGACGCCTGACCGTGCGGCTGGCGTCGGCGGTGCGCCTTCTCATGGTCAAGGCGGACGGCTGTGTGGCCGTCCACAGCGACGGGGGCGCGTACAAGCCGCTGAACTGGATGAGCGCGCCGAACACCCTCGTCGAGGCTGCGGACCGCTGGACGGTCACCAACCCGAGGGGCGAGTCCCTGACGGTCTTCTTGGAGGAGGTCCTGCTCGACACGACGCACCCCCTGGGCGACGACCCGGGGCTGACCAAGGACGGCGTCGAGGCGCACCTGCAGGAGCTGCTGGCTGCCCGCACCACCGTGTTGGGCGAGGGGCTGCGCCTGGTGCGCCGCGAGTACCCCACCGACATCGGCCCGGTCGACCTCCTGTGCCGCGCCCCCGACGGCGCGGCGGTGGCCGTCGAGGTCAAGCGCCGTGCCGACATCGACGGGGTCGAGCAGCTCAGCCGATACCTGGACCGCCTCAACCGCGACCCGCTGCTGCGACCGGTCCGGGGAGTGCTGGCCGCCCAGGCCGTCAGGCCGCAGGCGCGGGTGCTGGCCGAGGACCGGGGGATCTACTGCGTCGAGGTCGACTACGACGAGCTGCGCGGCGCCGACTTGGCCGAGCTGCGCCTGTTCTGAACGCGGTAGCGGGCGAACAGGTCGCCGTCCTGCTCGGCCAGGCTCGTCAGCTCCAGTGGGAGCCGGTCGGCCAGGCCCCGCACCATCGGGGGGCCCACGGCGCCCAGCAACGCCGGCGTCAGCGTCACGCACAGCTCGTCGACGAGCCCCCCCGACAGCAGCCAGCCGTTCAGCGTGGGCCCGCCCTCGCACACCAGGTTGGCCAGCCCCAGCTCGTCGCGCAGCCGTCGCAGTCCCTCACCCAGGTCGACCAGGTCGGTCCCGGCGACAACGACCCGCCCGGCCCGCTCGGCGTCGCGCCGGCGGGATCGGGGGCTGGCCTGGCACGTGAGCACGACCGTCGGCGTCACCGCAGCCGAGAACAGCGGGGCGTCGAGGTCCAGGTCCAAAGAACGGCTCACGACGACGACCGCCGCGGGTGCGCGGCGACCGTCGTCGCGGCGCCGGATCGCCAGCTCCGGGGACAGGCGGTGCGGCCCGTACCCCTCCTGCCGCACCGTGCCGGCACCGACCAGGATGCCGTCGGACAGGGCACGCAGGGCCCGGAAGACCTCGGCGTCGCCCAGCCCGCCCAGCTCCGCGGTACCCCCGTGCTCGTCGGTCGCGCAGCCGTCGACGCTCGTCACCATGTCGAGGCGCAGCATCCGGGCGGTCGGGTCCGCGGGCCGGTACAGGTCGTAGGCGTCGACGGCCTCACGGTGGGTGGGCAGCAGCTGGCGCACCCGGCCACGCTATCCGCGCCGTCGTTGCTCGACGCGACCGGCGCTGGCACGGTGCGCTCATGAGCACACCGCCGGCCGCGCCGTGGCGTGAGCCGCTGCTGGCCTGGTACCGGCGCCACGCTCGTCCGCTGCCGTGGAGGCGCACCCACGATCCTTTCCGGATCCTGGTCAGCGAGGTGATGGCGCAGCAGACGCCGGTGGCACGGGCCGCGCCGGCCTGGACCGCCTTCGTCGCGCGGTTCCCGACCGCCACCGTCCTGGCCGACGCGCCGGTGGCCGACGTGCTGCGGGCCTGGCGGGGGCTGGGCTACAACCGCCGGGCCGTCAACCTGCACCGGGCGGCCCGCACAGTCGCCGACGCCCACGACGGCCGGGTGCCCGCCGCCTACGCCGAGCTGGTGGCGCTCCCCGGCGTCGGCGACTACACCGCCAAGGCCGTGCTGGCCTTCGCCTTCCGCCGGGACACGGCACCGGTGGACACCAACGTCGCCCGGGTGCTAGCCCGTGTGGGCCCCACGTCACCACGGGGCCGCGCCGAGTTGGCCGCCCGAGCCACGGCCCTGGTGCCGCCCGGCCGGGGCCCCGAGTGGAGCCAGGCGCTGATGGACCTGGGCGCCACGGTCTGCCTGCCACGCGCACCGCGCTGCGGCGGCTGCCCGGCGGCGGCCTGGTGCGGCTGGCGGGCGTCGACCTCCCGCCCGGACCCGGCCGCCACGGCGCCGGTACGGCCCCGCCCGCAGGGAGCCTTCGGCGGCTCGGACCGCTACCACCGGGGCCGGCTGCTCGACGCGCTGCGCCGGGGGCGCCTCCCGGCGGGGGACCTCCCCGCGGCGGCCCACCTGCGCGACGACCCGGGGCGGTCGGCGGCGATCGCCGGGTCGCTGGTGCGCGACGGGCTGGCCGAGTGGGCCGACGGCGCTTTGCGCCTGCCGGTCGAGGTGTGGGGGCGTCGGCCGGGGGCATGAACCACATATGGGCGCGCAGATGGCTCGTGCGGCTGACCGCGCGCGCCGATCGCTCCGCGACACAAGGGCCGTGTTCCCCACGGCTTTGCGCGACGCCAAGGCGCACGACATCACGTCGCTGGCCGCCGGCGTCGCGTTCAAGATGTTCCTGTCGATCTTCCCCAGCCTCATCGCGGCC
>JAHWKQ010000025.1 GCA_019347785.1 Actinomycetota bacterium | reverse complement strand
GGTGGCGCGCGTCAGCGCGTCCCGCCAGACCCGGTCGAAGTACTCGTCCGAGCTGACCTGCCCGGTGACCCACCGCCGGCCGAGCTCGGTGACGACTGGACCCTGCATCATCGATGTCATCACGCTCATGCTACCCCGTGTGCCGCGCCCGGAGTCCGGGCCACCGCCAGACCCGCGCCGAGCAGGTGGGCCAGCGCACGGGCGACCATCAGGTCGGTCTCGTCCAGCCCGCCGGGGTCGGGGGCGTCGACGGTCAAGAGGCCGAAGGCCCGGCCGTCGGCGAACACGGCGACGCTGACGTAGGCCCCGTACTCGCCGGGCTGGTCGCCCACGTCGGCGACCAGCATCGAGTCGCGGCGCTCGACGAGGCCGTGCGCGACGTCACCGGCGGCGTCCTGGCCGCGGCGGAAGACCCGGGTGGGCCGGTCGGCCCGGCCCGTCCACGCCGCGGGGGCGAGCGCGCCGTCGGACAACGAGTAGTAGACGCTGCGGGTGCGCCCGCCGCCGCACAGCCGGGCCGCGGCGTCGACGACCGCCTGGGTCAGCTGCGCGGCGATGGTCGCCCGCGCCGCCGGCGGGGCGCCGCCCAGGGAGCCCAGCAGCGAGGCGATCGGCGTGACCACGTCCCCCAGCGTCGCCGCCAGCCGCGCCTCGTACTCGATCGCCAGCCGCTCGGCCGACCAGCGCGCGCGCCGGGCGGCCAGCTCCCGGCGGGACTTGAGGTAGACCGGCACGGCCACGCACGCCGCGCCCGCGACCAGCAGCGCCACCCGCCAGCGGCCCCCCGGGGGGCCGGCGAGCGCCGCCGCGACGTAGCCGCCGATGACGGCGCCCACCTCGAGCCAGAAGACCCGCGGGATCCGCGGGCCCCGAGCGGCGGCGGGGACGTCGATGTCGGTCATGGTGGGCGACCGCAGTATCGCCGGGGCGTGTGACTCACCCGTTTACGAGCCCGGTCCCGGCTCCTATGGTTGGCCACGGGCGGCGGACGGAGCCCGACAGGCGGGGTGCACGCCGTCGCCCGATCCAACCGGAGGGAGCGACATGAGAGCCGTCGTCTACAAGGAGCCGTTCAGGGTCGCCGTCGAGGAGGTGCCCGACGCCCGCATGCAGGATCCGACCGACGTGCTGATCCGGGTGACGTCCACGTGCATCTGCGGCTCGGACCTGCACATGTACGAGGGGCGCACCGGCGCCGAGCCGGGGATCGTGTTCGGCCACGAGAACATGGGCGTCGTCGAGGAGGTCGGCCCGGGTGTCGCCAAGCTGCAGCCGGGTGACCGCATCTCGCTGCCGTTCAACGTCGCCTGCGGCTTCTGCCGCAACTGCGAGGCCAACCGCACCGGGTTCTGCCTCACCGTCAACCCCGGCTTCGGCGGGGGCGCATACGGCTACGTGGCGATGGGCCCCTACACCGGCGGCCAGGCCGAGTACCTGCGTGTGCCCTTCGCGGACTTCAACGCGCTGAAGCTGCCGTCCGGGGACGAGCACGAGGCGGACTTCGCGATGCTCGCCGACATCTTCCCGACCGGCTACCACGGCTCGGAGATGGCCCAGGTCGGCCCCGGCGACACCGTCGCCGTGTACGGCGCGGGCCCGGTGGGGCTGATGGCCGCCTACTCAAGCCTGCTCCGCGGCGCCGCGAAGGTCTTCAGCGTCGACCGGGTGCCCAACCGCCTGAACCTGGCCGAGCGGATCGGCGCGATCCCCGTCAACTACGACGAGGTCGACGCCGTCCAGTACATCACCGACCAGACCAACGGCGACGGCACCGACAAGGGGATCGACGCCGTCGGCTACCAGGCGACCGTCTCCGGCGGCGGCGAGGAGCAGCCCGCCATCGTGCTGAACAGCCTCGTCTACACGGTGCGCGCGACCGGCCGCATCGGCACCATCGGGCTGTACGTGCCCTCGGACCCGGGTGCGCCCAGTGAGGAGGCGGCCAACGGCCGCCTGCTGTTCGAGATCGGCAAGTTCTTCGAGAAGGGCCTGTCGATGGGCACCGGGCAGTGCAACGTCAAGTCGTACAACCGCCAGCTGCGCGACATGATCATCGCGGGTCGGGCCGAGCCCAGCTTCGTGGTCTCCAAGGAGCTGCCGCTGGACGAGGCGCCGGACGCCTACGAGCGCTTCGACAAGCGCGAGGAGGGCTACAGCAAGATCGTCCTGCACCCGCACGCGGCCTGACAGGCCTACCAGTCGGCGCGCCGTAGCGCCGCACGGGCGGCGAGGTGTCCGCACATGCCGTGCACCCCGCCGCCCGGCGGCGTCGACGACGAGCACAGGTACAGCCCCCGGTCGGGGGTCGTCCACGGCGCCAGACGGGCGGCCGGCCGGGCCACCGCCTGGGCGACGTCGAGCACGCCGCCGCTGATGTCTCCCCCCACGCAGTTGGCGTTGTGGCGCTCGACCTCCGCCGGCGGCGCGACGGCCCGGGCCAGCACACGGTCCCGGAAGCCCGGCGCGAAGCGCTCGACCTGGCGCTCGATCGCGTCAGTCATGTCCACCGGACAGCCCGGGGGGACGTGGCAGTAGGCCCAGCCCGTGTGCGTGCCCCCCGGCGCCCGGGTGTCGTCGAAGCGGCTCTGCTGGGCGAGCACCACGAAGGGCTCGTCGGGTACCCGGTCGCGCCACACGGCGTCCTCGGCGGCGGCGACCTGGCGCAGCGTCCCCCCGACATGCACGGTCCCCGCACGGTGGCAGCCCTCCGCGCGCCACGGGATGGGGCCGTCGAGCGCCCAGTCGAGCTTGAACACGCCGGGGCCGTGACGAAAGCGCGCCAGCGCCCGCCGGTACCGACGGGGGAGGCGGTGCCCGGCCAGGCGCAGCAACGCGCGGGGGGCGACGTCCAGCAGCACCGCCGACGCCGGCGGCAGCTCGTCCACGGAGTCCACCCGCCAGCCGGTGACCACCTCCCCGCCGAGCGCCCGTAGGTGGCGCGCCAGCGCGTCGGCGATGACCTGCGAGCCGCCGCGGGCGGCCGGCCAGCCGACGGCGTGGCCCAGCGTGGCGAACATCAGCCCGAACGCCCCGGTCGGCAGCCTGTCCAGGGGCAGGGCGGCGTGGGCGGCCATGCCGCCCAGCAGCGCCGGCGCATGGCCTCCGGAGAACCACCGGTCCGCCAGCCGCACCGACGAGCCCGCCGCCCGCAGGCCGAAGCGGGCCAGCGCGGCGGGGTGAAGCGGCGCCCGCCGGACGTCGAGGATCCCGTCCACGAGCGGCCCGGCCCGCGCCGTCAGGGGATCGAGCAGCCGTCGCCAGGCTCGCGCGTCCGGACCGAGCGTCGCGCCGGTCGCGCTGGTCGAGCGCTCCAGCACCGCGGCCGTCCCGTCGTCCAGCGGGTGGGCCAGCGGCGCCGCGGGGTGGACGAGCTCGACGCCCAGGCGGGTGAGCCCGATGTCGGCGAAGAACGGCGACGCGGACGCCAGCGGGTGGATCGCCGAGCACACGTCGTGCACGACGCCCGGCAGCGTGAGCTCCGCCGAGCGACAACCGCCGCCGATGGTGTCCTGGGCCTCGACGACCAGCACCGATCGGCCGGCGCGCGCCAGCGTCACGGCGGCGGCGAGGCCGTTCGGCCCCGCCCCGACGACCACGGCGTCGCGTCGCTGCCTCACGGGGCAGAGACTATGCCGGCCACAGGCCGGTGACGTGCTCGACGTCCCCGGCGGCGACCGGCTCGGTGCGCCCGTCGGGGGTCCGGACCATCAGGGCGCCGTCGCGGTCCAGGTCCACCGCCCGGCCCCCCAGCGGCGGGGCGGCCAGCCGGCGCACCCGCACCCGTCGGCCGAGGGTGGCGCACCGTGCCCGGTAGGCGGGCATGAAGGCCTCCGGCGCCGCCTGCCAGGCGCCGTAGCCCGGGCCCAGCGCGCCCACGAAGGCCTCCAGGAGCGCCCAGCGGTCGACCGGCCCGCGCGCGGCCTCGGCCAGCGACGTCGACGTGGCCAGCCCGGGGGGGCGCGGGACCCCTCGCCAGTCGACGTCCACCCCGACGCCCAGGACGACGGCCCCGCCGGCGACGCGCTCCGCCAGCACCCCGGCCGCCTTGCGCCCCGCGACGAGCAGGTCGTTGGGCCACTTCAGGCGCACGGGCGGCACGTCGCCCGACAGCGCCTCGCACGCCTCGGCCAGGCAGACCCCCACCAGCAGCGGAAGTGACGCCAGCCGCCCCGGCGCCACGGCGGGGCGCAGGACCAGCGACAGCAGCAGCGACGTGCCCGGCGGCGCCTCCCAGGCCCGGCCCAGGCGGCCCCGCCCGGCGCTCTGGTGGTCGGCGAGCACCAGGTGGCCCTCCGGGGCCCCCGCGGCCGCCGCCTCCACGGCCAGCGTGCTCGTCGACGGGGTCGTCGGACGCCAGTCGACGGAGCGCACGATGCTCGGCCCGTCCACGAGCTCGCGGACGAGCCGGGTGGGTGGTCCCGCCATGGCCCCGGACACGTGCGGCATGCTCGCACAGCGCGATCACACGGCGCGGGCGCACTAGACTCGCGACTCTGCCACGGGAGGCCCACGTGCCCGCCAAGACGACGAAGGAGAAGTTGGAGGAGCTGCGCCGGCGTGTCGACGAGGCGCTGCACGCCGGCTCGGCGCGGGCCGTCGAGAGCCAGCACGCGAAGGGCAAGCTCACCGCCCGGGAGCGTCTCGACCTGCTGTTGGACCCTGGCTCGTTCGTCGAGACCGACCGCCTCGCGGTGCACCGCGCCACCGGCTTCGACCTGGAGTCGCGCAGGGTCTTCGGGGACGGCGTGGTCACCGGCCATGGCACCGTCGACGGCCGGCCCGTGTGCGTCTTCAGCCAGGACTTCACCGTCTTCGGCGGCTCGCTCGGCGAGGTCTTCGCGGAGAAGACGGTCAAGATCATGGACGCCGCGATCCGCATGGGCGTCCCGCTCGTCGGGCTGAACGACTCCGGCGGCGCCCGCATCCAGGAGGGCGTCGTGGCCCTGGGCGGCTACGGCGACATCTTCTACCGCAACGTCAAGGCGTCCGGCGTGGTGCCGCAGATCTCGGCGATCATGGGCCCCTGCGCCGGCGGCGCCGTCTACTCCCCCGCCATGACCGACTTCACGCTCATGGTCAGGGAGCGGTCCCACATGTTCGTCACCGGCCCGGAGGTCATCAAGACCGTCACCGGCGAGGACGTGTCCTTCGAGGACCTGGGCGGGGCGGCCAGCCACAACACCCGCTCCGGCGTCGCCCACTTCGCGTGCGACGACGAGGGGTCGTGCATCGCTGACATCCAGGAGCTGCTGGGCTTCCTGCCGTCGAACAACCTGGAGGAGCCGCCACGGCTGGAGCCCGCCGACGACCCGGAGCGGGCGGACGCGGCGCTGGACGGCATCATCCCCGACTCGACGAACGCCCCCTACGACATGCGCGAGGTGATCGCCCGGGTCGTCGACGACGGTGACTTCCTCGAGGTGCAGGCGCACTGGGCGGACAACATCGTCGTCGGCTTCGCCCGCCTCGATGGCCACCCCGTCGGCGTGGTCGCCAACCAGCCGCTGTCGCTGGCCGGGACGCTGGACCTGGCCAGCTCCATGAAGGCGGCGCGGTTCGTGCGCACCTGCGACGCGTTCAACGTCCCGGTCGTCACCTTCGTCGACGTACCGGGCTTCATGCCGGGGACCTCACAGGAGTGGGGCGGCATCATCCGCCACGGCGCCAAACTGCTGTACGCCTACTGCGAGGCCACCGTGCCGAAGCTGACCGTCATCACCCGCAAGGCCTACGGGGGCGCGTACGACGTGATGGGCTCCAAGCACGTGGGTGCGGACGTGAACCTGGCCTGGCCGACGGCCGAGATCGCCGTCATGGGCGCCCAGGGCGCCGTCAACGTCGTGTACCGCCGGCAGCTGTCGGACAGCGACGACCCCGAGGCCCGCCGCGACGAGCTGGTCGAGCGCTACAACGCCGAGCTCGCCAACCCCTGGAAGGCCGCCGAGCGCGGCTACCTCGACGACGTGATCGAGCCGTCGCAGACGCGCCGGCAGCTGATCAGGGCGCTCCGGTTCACACGCACCAAGCGCCACGTCCGCCCGCCGCGCAAGCACGGCAACATCCCGTTGTGAGCCCACGACTGCGCGTGCTCGCCGGGCGGCCGACCGACGCGGAGCTGGCCGCCGTGCTCGCCGCCGTGTGCCAGGACCTCGCGCCGCCGGCGCCGGTGGAGACCCCCCCGGCGTGGCTGCGGGCCGCGCGCCTGGAAGGGGTGGGCCGGCCGTCGGTGGCCGGCCCCACCGAGCTGGGCCGGGACCGGGGCCGCGGCGCTCAGCCGCTTACCTCCAGCCGCCCCTCCATGCCCGCCTCCCGGTGGCCGGGGATGGAGCAGTAGTACACGTACCGGCCGGGCTCGAGCTCGGTGGTCCCGGTCGCCGTCTGCCCGCCCTGCGCCTCCACGATCGGCGTCGAGGAGACCTCGTCGATGGCCACGTTGTGGACGGTGGCGCCCTCGTTGACCAGCTCGAAGGTGGCCTCGCCGGGCTCCGCCGCCTGCGGCGCCTCGGAGTAGTCGATGTCGACGGCGACGAACTCGAGGGTCTCGCCGCCGGCCGGCCCCTGCCCGTCCCCGCCGCCGTCGGCGGTCAGCTCCGAGCGCTTCTCCGCGGGCACCTGCTCGACGTACTCGACGGGCGGGGCGACCTCGCTGCAGGCGGCCGGCCCCAGCGCGAGGACCAGCGCCGCCAGCGTCGTCAGCCTGCGCGTCACGGACACTCCTCGACGGGCCTGTGAAAACGGGAACAAGCGATCGTGGGGGCCATTGTCGCACATGGCCGACCGGCGACTACCATGCGGCGCGCCCGGTCCCGCCCGAGGGTCCGGTCACGCGGGCTACCGGGAGGTGACGTGTTCGAGGCGGTGCTCATCGCCAACCGCGGCGAGATCGCCCTGCGGGTCATCCGCGCCTGCCGGGAGCTGGGCGTGGGCACGGTCGCGGTCTACTCCGAGGCCGACCGGGACGCCCCCTGGCTGCGGCTGGCCGACCAGGCCTTTCTGCTGGGCCCGGCCGCGCCGTCCGAGAGCTACCTGCACGCGGGGCGCATCCTCGACGTCGCCGCCCGCGCGGGCGCCGACGCGGTCCACCCCGGCTACGGCTTCCTGTCGGAGAGCGCCGACTTCGCCCGGGCGGTGACCGGGGCGGGGCTGGCCTGGGTCGGCCCGCCGGCGGCCGCGATCGAGCGGATGGGCGACAAGCTGTCGGCGCGGCGGACCGCGACGGCCGCGGGGGTGCCGGTCGTGCCCGGGACCATGGAGCCGACGTCGGACCCGGCCGTCGTGGGGGCCTTCGCCGAGGAGCACGGCTATCCGGTGGCGATCAAGGCGGCCTTCGGGGGCGGAGGGCGGGGTCTCAAGGTCGTGCGGGCGCCCGCGGGCCTCGCCGAGGCCCTGCAGGGTGCCCAGCGCGAGGCGGCCGCCTCCTTCGGCCGCGCCGAGGTGTACGTGGAGCGCTACCTGCCCCGGCCGCGCCACGTCGAGGCACAGGTCCTGGCCGACCGCCACGGGGCGTGCCTGTTCCTGGGGGAGCGGGATTGCTCGACCCAGCGCCGCCACCAGAAGCTCATCGAGGAGGCGCCCGCCCCGGGCGTCGACGACGCCCTGCGGGGACGCATCCGCCGGGCCGCCGTGGCCGTGGCCCGGCAGGTCGGCTACGAGGGCGCGGGCACCGTCGAGCTGCTGTACGCCGACGGCGAGCTGTGGTTCCTGGAGATGAACACGCGCCTGCAGGTGGAGCACCCGGTCACCGAGCTGGTCACCGGCGTGGACCTGGTCGGATGGCAGCTGCGCGTCGCCGCGGGCGAGCCGCTGTCGTTCGGGCAGGACGACGTGGCGGTCCGCGGGCACGCCATCGAGGCCCGGATCAACGCCGAGCAGGTCGCGGCCGGCTTCGCGCCCGCCCCGGGGCTCGTGACGGCCTGGCGACCGCCGGCCGGCCCGGGGGTGCGCGTCGACGCGGCCGCGGCGGCCGGCTGGGAGGTGCCGCGGTCCTACGACTCGCTCATCGCCAAGCTGGTCACCTACGGCGCCGACCGCGACGAGGCCCGCCGGCGCATGGTGCGCGCGATCGACGAGTTCGTCGTCGAGGGCGTGCCCACGACCCTGGACTTCCACCGCTTTGCCGTCGCCCACCCCGACTTCGTCGCGGGCAGGGTGTCGACCGTCTCGGTCGAACAGGAGTGGGACCTGTCGGGCATCGCCGCGGGGCCGGCGCCCGTCGACGGCCCCGGCCCGCCCGAGCCGCCCCGCACCTTCGTCGTCGAGGTGGACGGCAAGCGCCTGGAGGTCGCGCTGTTCGCGCCGGCGGTGAGCCGCCGGGGGCCTCGGCGGCGCGGCGCCCGGCCGCGGGGCCGCCCCGGCGCGGTCGTGGCCAGCGAGGAGCTCGTGGCGCCCATGCAGGGCACGATCGTCAAGACCGCCGTCGAGGCGGGCAGCGCGGTCGCCGCCGGCGACCTCGTGCTGGTGCTCGAGGCCATGAAGATGGAGAACCACGTGTTCGCCCACCGCGCCGGGGTGGTGACCGCCCTGCACGTCGCGCCCGGCGACGTCGTCAACACGGGCGACCCCCTGGCGCGCATCGCCGACGCCCCGGCGGCGCCCGCCGACGCCCCGGCGTGACCGGCTACATGTTCAGGCCCCCGTTGATCGCCACGACCGTGCCGGTGATGTAGCCCGAGTCGGGGTCGGCGAGGAACTCGACCACCCGCGCGACCTCCTCCGGCTCACCCAGGCGGCCGACCGGGATCAGCTTGACGACCTTCTCCAGCGCCTCGTCCGGCATGGACGTCACCATTTCGGTGGCGATGAACCCGGGCGTCACGGCGTTGACGGTGATGCCCTTGGCGGCCGTCTCCAGCGCCATGGTCTTGGTCAGCCCGTGCAGCCCGGACTTGGACGCCGCGTAGTTGGCCTGGCCGACGTTGCCCATCTCCCCGACGACCGAGCTGATGTTGACGATGCGGCCCGACCCCCGCTCGAGCATGTGGGGCAGGACCTTGCTCGACAGGTAGAAGGCGCCGTTCAGGTTGATTTTGATGACCTTGTCCCAGTCGTCGGGGGTCATCTTGCGGATCGTCTTGTCCTCGTTGATGCCGGCGTTGTTCACCAGTACGTCGAGCCTGCCGTGCTGCTCGAGGACCTCGTCGACCACCCTCTGGGCGTCCTCGGGCTCGCCGATGTTGCCCTGGTGGATGCTCACCTGCCCCTCGGGCAGCGCCTTCTGCAGCCGCTCGGCGGCGTCGGAGTTGCGCGAGTAGCCGGCCGCCACCGTCGCGCCCCTGCCCGCCAGCGCCTTGACGATGGCGGCGCCGATGCCGCGCGAGCCCCCGGTGACCAACGCGACCTGTCCCTGCATGTTCCCCATGACCGCCACCGCCCCATCCGCAACCGTGCCCGCCTGCCGTCGCCACCCGGGCGGGCCTGGCGGGGACGGTAGAGGCGGCGGCGGGGGCGGTCAATGGCGCGCGGGAGAACACGGCCGTGCAGGTTTGGCCGCCCACCCCGGCGGGCATCCGCACCTCGAGGCCGTTGTCCGAATCCGTCACATCACAGGAGGTCGTCGTGGCCCAGTCGAGCGAGGTCGTCGTACTGAGCGGCGTGCGGACGGCGGTAGGCAAGTACGGTGGCGGCCTGTCGAGCGTGCCGCCCACCGAGTTGGGCGCGAAGGTCGTCGCGGAGGCGGTCGGCCGCGCCGAGGTCGACCCCGGATCGGTCGGGCACGTGGTGTTCGGGAACGTCATCCACACCGACCGCCACGACATGTACCTCGCCCGGGTCTGCGGCGTGAGGGGCGGGCTGCCCGTCGAGACGCCCGCGCTGACGCTGAACCGCCTGTGCGGCAGCGGGCTGCAGTCGATCGTGTCGGCCTCGCAGAGCATCATGCTCGGCGACACCGACGTGGCCGTGGCGGGCGGGGCCGAGTCGATGAGCCGGGCCCCCTACTGGCTGCCGACGGCCCGCTGGGGCCAGCGCATGGGGGACGGGGACATCGTCGACGCGATGCTCGGCGGCCTCAACGACCCGTTCGACGACTGCCACATGGGCGTCACCGCCGAGAACGTCGCCGAGGAGTGGGGCGTCTCCCGCGAGGACCAGGACGCGCTGGCCGTCCAGAGCCACCATCGCGCCGCCCACGCGACCGAGCAGGGCTACTTCGCCGAGCAGATCCTGCCGATCGAGGTCGCGGGCAAGAAGGAGACGACGACCGTCGATACCGACGAGCACATCCGTCCCGACGTCTCCCAGGAGAAGATGGCCAAGCTGCCGCCGGCGTTCGCCAAGGAGGGCACGGTCACGGCCGGCAACGCCGCCGGCATCAACGACGCCGCGGCCGCCGTCGTGCTGATGGAGCGCGACGCCGCCGAGGCGCTCGGCAAGCGGCCCATGGGCCGCCTCGTGGCCTACTCGCACGCGGGCGTCGAGCCGCGGGTCATGGGCACCGGCCCGATCCCGGCGATCCGCGCGGTGCTGGAGCGGGCGAACCTGAAGGTCGACGACCTCGACGTCATCGAGTTGAACGAGGCGTTCGCCGCGCAGGCGCTGGCGGTCATCCGCGACGTGGGGCTGCCCAACGAGAAGACCAACCCGAACGGCAGCGGCGTGTCGCTTGGCCACCCGATCGGGGCGACCGGCACGATCCTGACCGTCAAGGCGCTGTACGAGCTACAGCGCACGCAGGGCCGCTACGCGCTCGTCACGATGTGCATCGGCGGCGGCCAGGGGATCGCCGCGATCTTCGAGCGGCTGTAGTCAGCGGCGTGCCTCGGGCAGCCCCACGACCACGTTGGTCGCCTTCACCGAGGCGACCACGGCGGCCCCGGGCTCCAGGTCCAGCTCGTCGACGCTCTCGGCGGTGACGAGCGCGAGCAGCCGGAACGGCCCCGCCTGCATCTCGACGGTCGCCGCGGCGGTGCCGCGCACGACGCGGGTCACGACGGCGTCGAAGTGGTTGCGCGCGGACGAGGCGGCGATCGGCGGCGGCGGCTGCCGGCGCTCCTCGAGCAGGCGGCGGACCTCGCCCAGCGCGACGACGCGCTGCCCGCCCTCGCTGCGCCCCGTCGCCAGGCGGCCGTCGGCCTCCCAGCGCCGCAGCGTGTCCACGCTGACCCCCAGCAGGACCGCCGCCGCCCCGATGCGCAGGTGCTCCTCGCTCACCGCGGCAGCATAGTCGGTCGCTACGAGCGGCTCATCAGCTGCCGCGCCGTCTCCTGGACGCTGCCCCCCATGGAGGGGTAGATGCTGAAGGCCTGCGCCAGCTGGCTGACGCTGAGCCGGTTGTGCACAGCCACGCTCAGCTGGCTGATCAGGTCGCTGGCCGCAGCGGCGACGACGGTCGCGCCCAGAACGGTCCCGGAGCCGTCCATCGCGTGGATCCGCACGAAGCCGTCGGTGTGCTCCTCCATCTTGGCCCGGGGGTTGCCCGCGAACTGCAGCGTCACCGTCCGCGCCGGCACCTGGGCCTCGGCCAGGGCGCCGGCGTCGCGTCCCACGACGGCCACCTCCGGGTGGGTGAAGATGCACGCGGCGATGGCGTCGGTCCGCAGCGGCGCGACGGCCCGCCCCAGCGCGTGCCACATCGCGTTGCGCCCGCGCATGGCGGCGACGCTGGCGAGCATGATGCCGCCCGTCACGTCGCCGGCGGCGTAGATCGTCGGCACGTTGGTGCGGCTGACGCCGTCGACGGGGACCGAGCCGTCGTCGGCCCGCTCCACGCCGACGTCCTCCAGCCCCAGGCCGTCGGTCACCGGCACCTGCCCGACGCAGAACAGCGCGTGGGACGCCTCCACCCACTCGTCGTCGCCGACGCGGACGCGCACGCCGTCGTCGCCGGTCCGCAGGTCCGTGGCCCGCCGGCGGCGGTGGATCGTCATCCCCCAGCGCTCGCAGACCTCCTCCACGACCGCCGCGGCGTCGGGGTCCTGCCCGGGCAGCACCTGCTCCCGGCTGGAGACCAGGTGCACCTCGCCGCCGAAGCGGGCGAAGGCCTGCGCGTACTCCAGCCCGGTCGCGCCGGAGCCGACCACGACCAGCCGCTCGGGGCGCTCCCGCAGGGCGAACAGCTCACGGGCCGTGAACACCCGCTCGCCGTCGGGTGTGAAGAACGGCAGGATGCGGGGCCGGCTGCCCGTGGCGACCAGGATGATGTCCGCGCCCAGGCGGGTCGTCTCTCCGTCCTCGTCGACCGCCACCGTCTGGTGGTCCACGAGCCGGCCGCGACCGTGGACGAGCCGCACGCCGGCGGCCTGCACCGTCTTGGTGACGTCGGCCGACTGGTCGCCGGCCAGCGTCTCCACCCGGCGCATCACCGCGTCCATGTCCGCCTCGGCGCGCACCCGCTCCCCGGGGCCGCCGGTGTGCTGGATGCCCAGGCGGTGGGCGGACCGCGTCCAGCCCATCGCCTCGGCCGACACGATCAGCGCCTTGGACGGCACGCAGTCCCACAGGACGCTGTTGCCGCCCAGCCCCTCGTCGGAGACCAGCGTGACGTCGGCGCCGTCCTCGGCGGCCACGAGGGCGGCCTCGTAGCCCCCGGGGCCGCCGCCCACGATGACGATGCGCATGGGGTGCATGCCGGGACTGTAGTCGCCGCGTGGACGGCGGAGGCTGCTCGTCCCCACCGATACGAGTTGCTCGTGGCCGCCTAGCCCGCTCGAAGCGGGACTTCGAACGGATCCGGAATGAGGTGCTGACCTTCCTCGTTCCAGTCCTCACCCCCTCCCGTGCCGAGGAGCGCGCCCGGTGGATCCAGGCGGAGCTCGTCGCGCGGGGCCGGCACCGGGCGGTGGCCATCCCCGACCTGCTCGTCGCGGCTGTCGCGGATGTCGAGGGCCTCACGGTGCTGCACTACGACCGTGACTTCGACGTGATCGCCGGCGTCACGGGGCAACCCACGGAATGGGTGGTCCCGGCCGGGACGGTGTAGCGGGAACGACGCTCGGGCGCGGCTACAGGGCGTCGGCGGGGCGGTGGACGCCGAAGACGGCGCGCAGGGCGTCGCAGACCTCCCCGACCGTGGCCATCCGCGCCAGCGCCTCCTTCATGGGAGGCAGCAGGTTGTCGGTGCCCTCGGCGGCCTTGCGCAGCTCGGCCAGGGCGCTGGCGACCGCGTCGGCGTCGCGCTCGGCGCGCACGAGGCGCAGCCGCTGGACCTGGGCGTCGCGCACCGAGTCGTCGACCCGCTGCAGCTCCGGGTCGATGTCCTCGTCGAGGCGGTAGCGGTTGACCCCCACCACGACGCGCTCGCCGCGCTCGACCGCCCGCGTCAGCTCGTAGGCGCTCCGCTCGATCTCGGCCTTCTGGTAGCCCCGCTCGATGGCCCGGACCGCGCCGCCCAGGTCGGCGACCCGCTCCAGGTAGTCGAGCACGCCCGCCTCCAGCTCGTCGGTGAGCGACTCCACGAACCAGCTGCCGCCCAGGGGGTCGGCGGTCAGCGCCACGTCTGTCTCGTGCCCGATGACCTGCTGGGTCCGCAGCGCCAGGCGGGCGGCCTTCTCGCTGGGCAGCGCGAGCGCCTCGTCGTAGGCGTTGGCGTGCAGCGACTGGGTGCCCCCGAGCGTGGCGGCCAGCGCCTGGATGGTGACGCGCGCCAGGTTGACCTCGGCCTGCTGGGCGGTCAGCTGGACCCCGGCCGTCTGGGTGTGGAAGCGCAGCATCTGCGAGCGGGGATCGGTGGCGCCGAAGCGCTCCCGCATGATGCGCGCCCACAGCCGGCGGGCCGCGCGGAACTTCGCCACCTCCTCCAGCAGCGACGAGCGCGCCACGAAGAAGAACGACAGCCGCGGGCCGATCCGGTCCACGCTCAGCCCCGCGGCGACCGCCGCCTCCACGTAGGCGATGGCGTCGGCCAGGGTGAAGGCCACCTCCTGCACGGCGGTCGCCCCCGCCTCGGCCATGTGGTAGCCGGAGATGGAGATGGTGTTGAAGCGGGGCAGGCGCTCGGCGCAGTAGGCGAAGGTGTCGGTGATCAGGCGCAGGCTCGGCCGCGGCGGGTAGATGTAGGTGCCCCGGGCGATGTACTCCTTGAGGACGTCGTTCTGGATCGTGCCGCGCAGGTCCCCCGCAGCGACCCCCTGCTCCTCCCCCACCAGCTCGTACAGCAGCAGCAGCACGGCGGCGGGGGCGTTGATGGTCATCGAGGTGGACACCTGGTCCAGCGGGATGCCGTCGAGCAGCCGCCGCATGTCCTCCAGCGAGTCGATCGCGACGCCGACCTTGCCGACCTCGCCGGCGGCCAGCTCGCTGTCGGAGTCGTGGCCCATCTGCGTCGGCAGGTCGAAGGCCACCGACAGGCCGGTCTGGCCCTGCTCGAGCAGGTACCGGTACCGCCGGTTGGACTCGGCGGCCGTCGCGAAGCCGGCGTACTGGCGCATCGTCCACAGCCGGCCCCGGTACATCGAGCCGTGCACGCCACGGGTGAACGGGTACGTCCCCGGGTCGCCGAGCGACTCGGGATACGCCTCGGGCTCCCAGGCCACGTCGTCGGGGCGGTAGACGGGCCGTACGGGGATCCCCGAGGCGCTGGCGAGACCGTCGTCCGCGGCCCGGTCCATCGTCCCTCCGATCGGCTGCTGGCACCGGATTGTAGGAAGCCCCCGGCGGTCCGGTGTCACCGCCCCGCCACGGAAGGAGGCCCGCCGCGCTGATACGCTCCCGGCACGATGTCGACTCCGACCAGGTCCGGCGAGCGGGGCCCCGCCGAGCGGCAGGCCGCCCCGCCCGCCCGCCCCCGGCGGGCGCCGTGGCTGCTCGACGTGTACCGGTCGGCGCTCGGCAAGAAGTACGCCATGGCCCTCACGGGCATCGTGCTGATGGCCTACGTGCTGGTCCACATGATCGGCAACCTCAAGCTGTACCTGGGCGCGTCGGAGCTGAACCACTACTCGGAGTGGCTGCGCGAGGTGGGTGAGCCCGCGCTGCCCCGCACCGGGCTCCTGTGGATCGTGCGGGTCGCGCTGCTCGTGTCATTCGCGGTCCACATCCACGCCGCCTACTCGCTGACACGCACGAACCGGCGGGCTCGCCCGGACCGGTACCGGTCGCCGCGCGACTACGTGGCGGCGGACTTCGCCGGCCGCACGATGCGCTGGACGGGCGTCATCGTCGGCCTGTTCGTGATCTTCCACCTGCTGGACCTGACGTGGGGGTACGCCCACACCGACTTCGTCCCCGGCGACGTGTACCACAACGTCGTGGCCAGCTTCCGGCGGTGGCCGGTCGCGCTGTTCTATGTCCTGGCCAACGTGGCGCTCGGCTACCACCTGTACCACGGCGGGTGGAGCCTGTTCCAGAGCATGGGGTGGAACAACCCCCGCTTCAAGCACTGGCGGCGCTACTTCGCCGTGGCCTTCGCGGTGCTGGTCGTGGTCGGCAACGTGTCGTTCCCCGTCGCCGTGGTGACCGGCCTCGTCGGCTAGACCGCGCCCCGGGCCCGCGAGACCGAGACGACGAGAGAGGCAGCCCGACATGCAGCTGGACGCGAAGGTCCCCTCCGGACCCCTGGCGCGCCGGTGGCGGGACCACCTGTTCGAGATGAGGCTGGTCAACCCCAACAACAAGCGCTCGTTCGAGATCATCATGGTCGGCACCGGGCTGGCCGGCGCCTCGGCCGCCGCCACCCTGGGCGAGCTGGGCTACCGCGTAAAGGTCTTCACCTTCCACGACTCGCCACGCCGCGCGCACAGCATCGCCGCGCAGGGCGGCATCAACGCGGCCAAGAACTACCAGAACGACGGCGACAGCGTGTACCGGCTGTTCC
>JAHWKQ010000186.1 GCA_019347785.1 Actinomycetota bacterium | reverse complement strand
CCTCCGGACCCCTACGAGCGCTGGGGCGGCCTCCACTGACGCGCCGGTAGACTCCCGCGCCCTCGGAGGTGGTCGTATGGCGGACACGGACGACCGGTCATGGGCGTCGCCGGCGACGGTGGTGGGGCTCGGCACCATGGGCACGGGCATCGCCGAGGCGCTGTGCCTCGCGGGCTTGGAGGTCCGCGTCGTCGACGACTCGCCGGAGGCGGCCGGGGCGGTTTCTGGGCACGCACTGGTTCAATCCGCCCGAGTGGACACCGGGCGTGGAGGTCATCCCCGCCGGGGCGACCGACGAGCAGGTCGTCGAGCGCACGGTGGCGGTCCTGCGGGCGATCGGAAAGCGGCCGACCGTCGTCGGCGATGGCCCCGGCTTCGTGGCGAACCGCCTCCAGAGCGCCTTGTTCGCCGAGGCGGTCGCCTGCGTCGACGACGGCCTGGCCACACCGGCGCAGGTCGACGAAGTGGTCCGCACCACGTTCGGATTCCGGTTGCCCTTCTTCGGACCGTTCCAGATCGCCGACATGGCCGGCCTGGACGTGTACCGGGAGGTGTTCGGCACGCTCGAGCACGGCCTGGGGCGGCGCTTCCGCCCGCCTGCCGCGCTGGGGCGGCTGGTCGAGGCGGACCGGCGGGGCACCAAGAACGGCGCGGGCTTCTTCGACTACACCGCCGGGGAACGCGAGCGGCTGCTCGCCGAGCGCGATCGGCGCTACGCGGCCCTCGCCGGGCTGCTGGGAGAGCATCCTCCCGTGACCGCCGGCAGCGAGCCGGGCGCGGCCACCCGCCCGACCGGGACAGCTGACCCGGGAGGCTAGAACCCGACGGCGCCCGCGCCCTTCAGCCCGAGCAGCTTGCGGGCCTCGTCCGGCGTCGCCGGCTCGCGGTCGAACAGCCGCGCGAGCTCCACCGCCTTGTCGACGAGGCCGACGTTGGACATGGCTCGCTCGTCGCGGCGAACCCGCAGGTTGTCCTCCAGCCCGACGCGGACCTGCCCCCCGAGCATCAGCGAGGCCGCCACGAGGTGGAACTCCCCCGGATAGCCCACGCCGGCCGCCGACCAGGTGAAGTCGTCGCCCAGCAGGCGCTGCGCGGTCCGCAACATGTGCACGAGCTGGTCCAGCTCCGCGTCGTTCGCGCCGAGCACGCCCAGCACGAACTGCAGGTGCAGCGGCGTGTCCAGCAGGTCACGGGCCACGAGGTGCCGCAGGTTGTACAGGTGCCCGACGTCGTACAGCTCGATCTCCGGCTTGGCCTGGGCGGCGCGCATCCGCCCGGCCATGTACTCCATGTTCGCGAACGTGTTGCGGAACACATAGTCGCGCGTCCCCTCGACGTAGTCGCGCTCCCAGTCCGCGAGCTCCAGGTCCCGCTCGCCCACGGGGAATATCCCGAAGTTGAAGCTGCCGGCGTTGAAGGTGGCCATCTCGGGGCGGAACCGCTCCAGCACCGCGGCGCGCTCCTCGATGCTCATGCCGACCCCACCGCCGGTCGTGGGCTGCAGCACGGCGTCGCAGCGGGCGCTGATGCCCTCCAGCACCTCCCCGAACAGGTCCAGGTCGGCGACAGGGCGCCCCGTCTGCGGGTCGCGGACGTGGATGTGGATGATGGCCGCGCCGGCCTCGTGGGCGGCGACCGCGTCGTCGATGATCTCGCCGGGCGTGACCGGGATCGCCTTGCTCTGGCTCGGCACGGTCATCCCGCCCGTCACCGCGCAGGTGACGACGACCTTGCCCCCCATGGTGGGCCCTCCTACTGGGCGCGTGCGCCGTGGCGGCAGCATGCGGCCGCAGGCACGCACACCACAAGGGTGAACCGTCAGCGCAGCTGGAGCCGCTCGTCGAGATAACCGACCAGACGGTCGATCGACACCCGCTCCTGGGCCATGGTGTCGCGGTCGCGGACGGTGACCCCCCGGTCGGACTCCACGGTCTGGAAGTCCACCGTCACGCAGAACGGCGTGCCCGCCTCGTCCTGGCGCCGGTAGCGCTTGCCGATCGAGCCGGCGTCGTCGTACTGGCTCATCCACCGGGGCTTGACGAGGTCGCCGACCTCGCGCGCCGTCGGCACCAGCCTGTCGTTGCGCGACAACGGCAGGACCGCCACCTTCACCGGGGCCAGCGCGTGGTGCAGGCGCAGGACCGTGCGCCGCTCCATGCGGCCGCTGGCGGCACGGACCTGCTCGTCGCGGTAGGCGTCGACGAGGAACGCCAGGGCCGAGCGGTCGACCCCGGCCGCCGGCTCGATGACGTAGGGCAGGTAGCGCTCGTCGCGCGCCTGGTCGTAGTAGGACAGGTCCCGACCGGACAGCTCGCCGTGGCGGCGCAGGTCGAAGTCGGTGCGGTTGGCGATGCCCTCCAGCTCGCTCCAGGCGAACGGGAACCGGTACTCGACGTCGACGGTCGCCTTCGCGTAGTGGCTGAGCTCGTCGGCGCCGTGGTCGCGGATGCGCAGGTTCTCCGGTCGCATGCCCAGCCCGACGTACCAGTTCCAGCGCTCGGCGATCCAGTAGTCGTGCCAGGCGTCGTCGGTGCCCGGGCGCACAAAGAACTCCATCTCCATCTGCTCGAACTCGCGGACCCTGAAGATGAAGTTGCGCGGGGTGATCTCGTTGCGGAACGACTTGCCGACCTGGGCGATCCCGAACGGCACCTTGCGGCGGCTGGTCAGCTGCACGTGGGAGAAGTCCACGAACATCCCCTGCGCCGTCTCCGGGCGCAGCCACACCTGCGACGACGTGTCCTCCGTCGGCCCGACGAAGGTGCGGAACATGAGGTTGAACGCCTTCGGCTCGGTGAACTCCACCCCTCCGCAGCTGGGGCAGACGACGACCCCCGCCTCCCCCGGCTCCAGGTGGTCGGCGCGGAAGCGCTGATGGCAGTTGCGGCACTCCACGAGCGGGTCGGTGAAGCCCTCCACGTGCCCGCTGGCCTCCCATACCCGCGGGTGCATGAGGATGGCCGCGTCCAGCGCCACGATGTCGCCGCGCAGCTGCAGCATGGCGCGCTTCCACGCCTCCTTGACGTTGTCCTTCAGCGCCACGCCCAGCGGCCCGTAGTCCCAGGCGCCGCGCAGGCCCCCGTAGATCTCCGAGCCCTGGAAAACGAGCCCGCGGCGCTTGCACAGCTCGACGATCGTCTCCATCGACACGTCGGTGGGACCGGGCGCGGTCGCGGCGTCCGGCTCGACGTGCGCCACCACGGCGTCGCTGGCCGGGGGCAGATCGGCGTGGTTGACGGCTGTCACGGGCCCTCCGTGGACACGCCCCCGAGTGGCGCTCGGGGGCGGCGGTCCCTCGATCATAGCCCGGCGCCCCGCGCCCGCCCGGGTGCCGGCGGCTGCCTGCTAGCGTGCCGACGTGACCCCGCAGGACCTCGCCGCGACCGTCGACCTGACGCTGCTGCGGCCGGAGGCCACCGCGGCGCAGGTGCGCGGGCTGTGCGCCGACGCGGTCCGCCTGGCGACCCGCGGCGTGTGCGTCTCGCCGGCGTACGTGCCGCTGGCTCTCGCGGAGGTCGCCGGCTCGGGGGTGGCGGTGGTCACCGTCGCGGGCTTCCCCGGCGGGGCGAGCCTCACGGCCGGCAAGGTCGCCGAGCTCCGGGCCGCCGCCGAGAGGGGCGCGCGGGACGTCGACGCGGTGCTGGCCTACGGCCGCCTGCTGGGCGGGGAGGACGAGGCTGTCGGCTGCGATGTCGAGGCCCTTGCCACCGCGGCCCGCGAGGCCGGCGTGACGCTGAAGGTGATCCTGGAGACAGGTCACCTGTCGCCCGAGCTGGTCGAGCAGGCCTGCCGGCTGTGCGTCGAGGCCGGCGTCGGCTGGGTCAAGACCTCGACCGGCTTCGGGCCCCGCGGCGCCTCGGTCGAGGACGTCCGGCGGATGCGTGCCGCCGTCGACGGCCGCGCCCACGTCAAGGCGGCCGGCGGCATCCGCACGTGGGACGCGGCCACGGCGATGCTCGACGCGGGCGCCGACGCGCTGGGTTGCTCGTCACTGTCGACCGTCCTGGACGGCGCGCCCACCCGAGGTTGAATGGCTCGCGACACATGTGTCGCGAAGTGTGCAACACCGGCGG
>JAHWKQ010000024.1 GCA_019347785.1 Actinomycetota bacterium | reverse complement strand
GCTGACCAACCCCGACCACGAGTGGCTCACCAGCCTCGTGCTGGACCGGGCCGACGGCCGGTCGCAGCTTGGGCTGTACCGGGAGCAGCCCTACGCCGTCTCCCACCTGATGGGCCGCCGGCGCCACGGCCGCACCAGGACGCCGGCCCGGGGCCTGCTCGACCTCGCGGTGTTCACCCTGGCCGGACGCGCCCGGCACGCCGGGGATCACAGAGCCCCGCCGTCGCCCGCGCGGTCCGCCGTCGAATGGGCCGCGTGTCCGTTGACCGTTCGCCAGTGGGCGGCGAAGCAGGCGGCGATACGCCGGTACACGTCGCAGCGGCGCAGTCTGGGGGTGTCGTTCCGGCTGCGCGTCGGGGTGTACGAGCTCGGCGCGCGGGGAGAGGCCGTCGCCTGGCCGGTGACCGACATGGGCCCGTCCGCCCCCACCTAGCGCCGACCCGACAAGACCTCCCACATCGTGGCAAACAGGCTTGTATCGGCAGCGCGCTTGCCGACCTTTACTACTTTCTGTTAGATTTCTCTTGCGGCGGGTCATTGCGACGGGAGAGCGGCCCGCCCTCTTCGATTCGCGGGGGCGTGGGATGGTGCATGGACTGTGGCGGTCGGCACGGCGTCGGCGGGGGCCGGGCGCGGGGCGGGCCGCGCTGGTGGCCCTGCTCGTCGTCGTCCTGGGCGCGGCCTGGACCCCGGCCGCGTGGGCGGTCGGGGAGTGGTCGAGGCTTGACATCGACGCCGACGCGACCGGTCAGACCACCGGGGGCTGGGTGCGGGCCATCGAGCAGATCGGCGGGGTGGTCTACGTCGGCGGTGACTTCACCGGGGTCAAGTCCGGCCGGTGGGCCGACCCGGTCTCCCAGCCGTACCTGGCCGCGTTCGACGCCTCGTCCGGCGCCCCCGTCGCCGGCTTCTCCCCGCGGCTGGACGGGGAGGTGCGGTCCCTGGCCACCGACGGCGCCAGGCTGTTCGTGGGCGGCAGGTTCACCGAGGTCAACGGACAGCCGGGCACCTCGGGCCTGGTCGCCCTGGACCCGGGCACCGGCGCGCTGGTGCCGAACTGGAAGGCCGACACGATCAGGGTCAACCGCGACGTCATGGTGGCGGCGCTGACCGTGCGCGGCGACGACCTGTACATGGGCGGGGACTTCAGCCACATCACCAGCCGCGACGGCACGCAGCGCCGCCGCTACGGGCTGGCCCGGGTGGACACCGACACCGGCGCCCTGGACGGGGACTGGCGGCCGGCGGCGCAGGGCGCCGGCGTCCGCGACCTGAGCATCCCGCCGCAGGGCACGCGCGTCTACATCGGCGGCATCTTCCCCGAGGTCAACAACACGCCCGGCACCAACCAGCTCGCCGTCGTGAACGACGACACCGGCGCGCTGCTGCCGGGCTGGCGCAACGGCTGGGACGGCAACTACGTGTACACGGTGTCGTCGACGAACACGCGCGTCTACGCGGGTGGAGGACCGCACCGCCTGGAGGTGCGCGACGCGCGGGACGGACGGCTGGTGAAGTCGTACTGGGCCGACGGCAACCTGCAGTCCAGCGAGGTGGTCGGCGACACGCTGTACTTCGGCGGGCACTTCGAGAGCCCCGGGGTGATCGAGGACGGCGACCGCGTCTACCACCAGCGCAACCACGTCGGCGCGCTGGACATGGCCAACGGCGACGCCCTGCTGCCGTTCTACCGCGACTCCGCCGGGCCCATGGGCGCCTGGGCCATCCACGGCGCGCCCGACGGCCGGCTGTGGTACGGCGGCGACGTCTACCGGGTCGGACAGGGCCGTGTGGGCGGCTTCGCCCGCCTGTCGCCGGTGGCCTCCCGGCCCGGAGCAGGCCTGTACGGGCGCTACTTCGACGACCGGCGCCTGCAGGACCTGCGCTGGATCAGCACCGACCAGACGGTCGACTTCGACTGGGGGCGCAGGGGGCCGAACCGGCCCGCGGCCGACATCGACCCGCCCGTGGGCAGGAACACCTTCTCGGTTCGCTGGACCGGCAAGGTGCAGCCGCGCTTCTCGGGCGTCTACACCTTCCACACCGTCTCCGACGACGGCGTGCGCCTGTGGGTCGACGGCCGGCGCATCATCAACGACTGGACGAGGGGGGGACTGCGCAGACGGCGCGGGCGGATCCGCCTGCAGGCCGGCCAGCTGCACAACATCCGGCTGCAGTACTTCGAGGCGCGCGGCGACGCGTCCATCAGGCTGCTGTGGTCCAGCGACCGCCAGGCCAGGCAGGTCATCCCCCGCAACCACCTGTATCCGCAGGTGGCGCCATAGCCGCCGGCGGCTCCATGGCGGGAGGCGTCGTGTCGATGCCTCGGCCCCGGGGCGCGCTGCCGTCGGAGGCGGCCGCCGCGCGGGCGCGGGAGGGGTATGACCGGGCCGCGGCCGGCGCCCGCATCAAGCTTGCCCTGGTCTGCTCGCCCGGCGGCCATCTGGCGCAGCTGTACCGGCTGCGCCCGTGGTGGGGGGAGCACGAGCGCGTCTGGGTGACGTTCCGCAAGCCCGACAGCGAGTCGCTGGTGGGCGACGAGGACGTCGTGTGGGCCTACCACCCCACGACCAGGAACCTGCCGAACCTGCTGCGCAACCTGTGGCTGAGCTGGCGGGTGCTGCGCGACCACCGCCCCGACGTGGTCGTGTCCAGCGGCGCCGGCGTGGCGTTCCCGTTCTTCCTCAGCGCACGCCTGCTGGGCATCAAGACCGTCTACGTCGAGGTGTACGACCGCATCGACTCGCGGACCCTGACGGGGCGCCTGTGCTACCCGTTGAGCGACCTGTTCCTGCTGCAGTGGGACGAGCAGCGCCGGCTGTACCCAAAGGGCCACGTAATCGGCACCCTGCTGTGAGCGACCTCGGAGCCCCGCTCGTCCTGGTCACCGTCGGCACCGACCACCATCCGTTCGATCGGCTGGTGGGATGGGTCGACGAGTGGTTCGCGGCCCTGGCCCCGGGGACCGTGCGGTGCGTCATGCAGACCGGCACCTCCCGGCTTCCGCGTCACGCCGAGTGGCGGACGTACCTGGGCTACGCCGAGCTCGAGGAGCACCTGCGGCGGGCGGCCGTCGTCGTCTGTCACGGCGGGCCGGCGACGATCATGGACGCCCGCAGCGCGGGGCGCCGCCCGATCGTCGTCCCGCGGCGGCGCCGCCTCGGCGAGCACGTCGACGACCACCAGCGCCGCTTCGCGCGCAGGATGCGACCGACCGGCCACATCGCCCTGGCCGAGGAGTGGCCGGCCCTGCGCGAGCTGCTCGACGAGGCCGTCGCGGATCCGACCCGCTACCTGCTGGCCGCGCAGGGCCAGACCGGCCAGGACGCCGTGACCCGCTTCGCCGGGCTCGTATCCCGGCTCGTCCTCGCCGGGTGAGCGGGGACACCGACACGCTTCACATCCCCGACCGGCCCCACGAGCGCGCCGACGGGCCGGTGCGCGACAGCGCCTCCAGCGCGTCGAGCACGGAGGGATAGAAGCGGGCGTCGCGGCCGACCCCGGCGCGCATCCCCTCGTCGGAGCGGCACAGCAGCTCCAGCAGGTACAGCATCACCGTGGGGGGCCGCGCGTCGGCGGTGACGCCGAGCCGCGCCAGCTGATCCGGCCCCCGGGCGGCGACCCGGGAGACGGCCTGGTCGAGGCGACGGCCCCGCAGCTCGAAGGCGACCTGGAAGTCGAAGTGCAGCAGGTCGAACCCCAGCGGCACGCACGGGGCGCTGTGCTCCCAGTCCCACACGTGCAGCCGGGACCCGACCCACCCCATGTTCCACGGCGACCAGTCGCCGTGCCAGGCGCCGAAGCCCATCTGCACGGCGCCGGCCCGGTCGGCGAGGTCGTGCATGCACGCGTCGACCACCCGCCGGCGTCGCCCGTCGAGCGGGGCCGCGGCGAGACGACCGCGCAGCTGCCGCCAGTAGCGGCTGGCCGCCAGGGCGCCACGCTCGGGCTCGCCGCGGCCGGCGATCTCGCGCGTGACCGACAGAGGAGGAGGCCCGGTGGCCGCCGCGTAGGGTCGCACCTCGGGCGGCAGCGGGGAGGAGACGCAGACGCGCAGGCCGTGCCACCGGCCCGCGGCGACGAGCGAGGGCGTCCCGAAGCATCGGGGCGGCTCGGCGGTGAGCCGCTCCAGCGCCGCCACCTCGTTCTCGACGTGCGTGCGCGTGTAGTCGTTCCACCCGACCTTCGCGAACCCCCGGATCCCACCCTGGGGGTCGAGCAACTGCAGGACCGGCTTGCGGTTCGGCTCGGCGCCGCCCAGCCCGGCGGCCACGACCAGCTCGGGCGCCTGGAGCATCTTTCGCAGCGCGCCGGGCAGCGTGGCCGCCTCGGCCGACCCCGGCGAGGCGTCGTGGGGCACGCACAGCGCCACCCGCAGGCCCGACAGCCGTTGCAGCAGCCCGGGCCGCAGGCCCGCCGCCAGCACGGCCCGCGCGGCGCGCACGTGGGGGCGGCGCAGGCGGTTGTAGCCGCGCAGGGCCGCGCTGGCCGCCCGCCGTCCGGGCGGGACCAGGTAGCGGGGGCGGCCCTGTGCCGGCAGGACGACGAACTCGTCCAGCACCCGCTGCCCGGCCGGGCGCGCCGCGCCGACGATGGGGCGCGCGGGCTCCCGGCACAGCAGCGACGCCAGCCAGGCGACCTCGCCGCCCTTCTCGGGCAGCCGGGGCGGGGCGGCTACGACGCCCACGGCAGGTCCAGGTCGAGGCACGCGGCCAGACGGCGGTTCGGCTCGGCCACGCGGGCCGTCAGCCGCGCGCGGGTGGCCGGGGCGATCGGCTCGGCCGGCTGGTGGTTCCAGTGACGGGTCCGGGCAAACGGGTGCGGCGCCAGTCCCAGGAAGGCCGTGACACGGTCGAGGACCGCCCGGAGGTCCGCGTAGAGCTCCTCACTCGCCACGACGAGGACCTGCTCGCGCGGGTAGCGCCGCAGCCAGGCCAGCAGTGGTTCCAGGTACAGGCCCTGGGCGAGGTAGCTGAAGTGCTCGTGGGCGAAGCTGTAGTACGTCTCGTCGACGAGCAGTCGCTCGCGCTCCCCGCGCAGCCGCTCCGGCTCGGCGTCGATGGCCGCCTCGAAGCCCAGCGTCTCCACGCCGTGATGCGTGCGCTCCTTCCAGTGCGAGTACGCCCGGTCGACCGGGTTGCGCAGCAGGACCACAACCTTGCCCGACGGCACGAGCGCATGCGCCCGGCGCGCCGCGTGGGGGTGGAACAGGTAGTAGGGACTGGATTCCCCGGTGACGACGCGCCGACCGGACACGACCTCGCGGCCGCGCCGCTCCACGACGGTCGGGAAGTGCGAGCGGTACCAGTCGTGGCCCAGGTGGTAGCGGGTGTCGAAGTAGTGCGGGCCCTTGATCCTCTCCCGAGAGGGCATCAGCGGCAGCACGTCCGGGTGCCCGACAAGGTTGCGGTACAGCGACGTCGTGCCGCCGCGCTTGGCGCCGATCACGAGGAAGTCCGGCAGCGAGCGCACACCGGCCGTCGCGACGCCGTAGGCCCGCAGCCCCCGCTTGACGCGGGCCTTGAGCCCCTCGGGGAGCGCGGCGTTGGCCCGCTCGGTCAACGCGGTCACCCCGACACCCCCGTGCGCGTCGCGGCGGTGACCTCCGCCGGTCCGCCGCCCGGCGCCCGCCGTCGCACGAGAGCCGCCAGCGCGCGCAGGCGCAACAGCTCCCGGTAGCGCCACAGGACCCCTGCGTGCAGGCCGCACCCGGCCGCCACGACCAGCGCCAGCAGCGGCCAGGACGGGGCGGCGAGCGTGCGGGCCACCAGCCCCAGCGCGCCGAACGCCACGGTGGCCGACAGCGTCACGACGCCGTATCCCCCGCCGAGCGGGCGCAGGCCCATGAACCGCTGCAGCTGCAGCGACGCGGCGACGTTCTCCACGGCGATGCTGACGACCCAGGCGAACGCCGCGCCGGCGATCCCGAAGCGCGGGATGAGCGCGACGTTGAGCACGACGTTGGTGGACAGGGCGGCCGCGCTGTTGGCCAGCGCCCACGAGCTGCGACCACCCATGAGCAGCACCGTGGTGTTGTTGCCGGTGCCCAGGTTGACCAGCATGCCCAGCGCCAGGATCGTCAGCGCCGCCGCGCCCTGCTCGAAGCCCGGGCCGAAGACGCTCAGGGGCAGTTCCGGGAACAACGCCAGGGTGAGGTACAGCGGCCACGACATCGCCACCAGCCACCAGGTGGCCGTCTGGTACACGACCTGCGCGGTCCCGCGCGCTCCCCGCGCGAGCAGCCCGCTGATCTGCGGGGCGATGGTGACGCGCACCGCCTCCAGCGCCAGCGTCCCGAGGATCGCGGCCCGGCTCGCGGCCGCGTAGATCCCGGCGGCCCGGGCCCCGGCCAGCGCACCGACGAGCAGCACGTCCACCCACAGGATCGTGATCTGCACGAACGCGGCGGCGCCACGTGGCGCCGCGAACCGCCAGAACTCGCGGGCCACCACTCGTGACGGGCGCGGGGGCGCGGCGGACCGACCCTCGGCCCGAACGAGCAGGCGCCGCGTCGCCCAGGCGGCGGGCGCCAGGCCGAGCAGCAGGGGGACGGCCCAGCCGAGCGCCACGGCCGTGCTCCCGAGCCCGCCCGCGACGACCAGCGCCACGAGCAGCAGGCGCAGCAGGGGGATCCCGACCTCCTGGACGGCGACCAGCGGCAGGCTCACCCCGAACCCCCGCGTGCCCGCCAGCAGGACCGTGACGACGGCCGCGACGGGTACGAAGACGGCGAAGGTCCGCAGGTAGGCGGCGACCTCCCCGGCACCGGACCCGTGGGTGAAGACCCCGCCGAGGACCCCGGCGGCGGCGAAGACCCCCACGGCCATGACGGCGCCGACCAGGGCAACCGGCCACAGGGCCGCCGCCAGCAGGCCCCGCAGGTCTCGGACCCTGCCCAGCGCCACCGTCCCGGAGACGAAGCGCACGAGCCCGGTGTCCGCACCGAGCTCCGCGGTGTTCGACAGGATCATGAACACGGCGACGGCCTCGAAGAACACCCCGGCGCCGCCGGCCCCCAGGCCGCGGGTGACCACCAGGACCAGCACGAGGCCGGCCGCCGCCTTGCACGCGCCACCGGCCAGGTTCAGGGTCCCGCCCCGGGCGAGCCTGTCCAGCTCGTGGATGGTGCCGTCGTGGGTGGTGCCGGCCTCAGCCATGCCCGCTCATCCCACCAGGGCCGGCCGGGACCGTTCGCGCGTCGGCGGCACGGCGAGGGCGTCGTTCTCGCGCGCCCCGAGCCCGGCCGCGACCACCACGATCGCCAGCGACGTGGGCAGGAACCCGTACACCGGTAGCTGGACCAGCGCGATGAGCAGCGTCACATGGCACCAGAAGGCCCACGGGTCACCGACCCGCCGGGTGCGCCAGAGCGCCGACAGCAGCCACCCGACGAACAGCACCGCTCCGGGGACGCCGTGGGAGAACAGCACCATCCACAGCTGCCCCTGGGTGCCCACGGACGGCAGTCCCGTGCTGGTCGCCGAGTCCTGCGGGGTGCCGTAGCCCAGCAGCGGCGCCTCCCGCACGCGCAGGCTCGTCTCGGTGTACAGCGACAGGCGGTCCTCGTTGCTGTGGGGGGTCGCCAACCGGTCGGCGACGACCTCGCCCAGCGGCGACAGCGCCAGCAGCAGGCTCCCCGCCAGCACGGCGGCCGCGAGGCCGAGCAGGGCGCCGAGCCGGCGCGCCGCCGCCAGGCGCACGCCGGCGTACACGAGGCCGACGGCCAGGCTGAGCCACAGGCCGCGGTTGAGCGAGTACACGACGGGGACCGCCGCCACGGCCAGCAGTCCCACCCCTGCCAGGCGGCGACGTCCCGGCTCGCGCAGCCACGCGAGCACGAGAAACGGCGTGGACAGCGCCAGCACGGAGCCCCAGTTGTTGGTGTACACGAACGGCGCGGCGGGCCGGCCCACGTCGTAGCCCAGGAAGTTCGACGGCTCGCTCAGGTGCGGGTGCACCAGGTCGTGGATCCACTCGTTGCCCACCAGCCCCGCGGGCATCGCCAGCTCGAGCGGGCTGGTGAAGGAGGCCGTGGGGGCGACGATCGCGGCGCACCCCAGGGCGGCGGCGGCGATCCACAGCCGCGCGACCCACCTCGACAGCCGCCCGGCGGGCACCACGGGCCGCGGCAGGTTGTAGACGTACACGAGCACCACGCCGGCCGCCACGTACAGCGACGCCCGGTAGGCGAACACCATGAGGTCCGCCGCCTCCTGGAGCACGAGCGCCGAGGTCAGCATCCACGCCACGAACAGCCCGTACAGCCCCGCGCCGGGGGGGATGCGCACGCGTGGCCGCCGCGACAGCCAGGCCAGCATGGGCACGGCGAGCGCGGGCAGCGCGAAGTTGCTGAGCCCCAGCGCCCACAGCGCGACGTAGCCGCCGAAGAAGGCCGACAGCGGCCAGCCGGGTCCCACCAGCGCCGGGCGCCGCACGACGGCCCCGAGGGCAGAGCCCGAGGTCATCGGGGACGGTCCCTAGGCGCGGGCGCCGGCGGGTCGCAGCCCGTCGGGGCTGACCGCGCCGCCGCGGCCGGGCGGTCCCTCCGGCATGACGTCGCCGACGCACAGGACCGCCCCGTGGACCCCGGCGCCGACCAGCCCGAGCCCGTCCACGGCGGCGCGCACGCTGGTGGCCGTCGAGCGCCGGGCCCGGGCGACGAGCACGACCGCGTCGACCGACGTGGCCACGGCCACGGCGTCGGCCGACGACAGGATGGGGGGGGTGGCGACGAGGACGTCGTCGAACAGCCTGCGGGCCTGCCCGAGGGTCTCGTGCATCCGGGGTGACTGCAGCTGGTCGGCCGGGTGGTCCCCCCAGCGCCCCGCCGACAGCGTGTGCAGCCCCGGGGTGCCCTCGTCCGCCACCGCCGCCGAGAGCAGGTCGACCTCACCGGACAGCACCTCGCCCAGACCGGGCCCCGTCCCCGTCCGGGGCCGGCCCGGCCGGTCGGCGGGCTCGTCGTCGAGCGACACGAGCAGGACCCGCCGGCCGCCGCGCGCGAGCACCTGGGCCAGGTTCAGCGCCACTACGCCCGCCTGCTCGCCGTGGGAGGCGCTGGCGACCATCACGGCCTTGTGCCCGCCATCGGCGACGGTCGCCAGCACCGCCGCGCGCAGGCGCCGGTACGCCTCGGCGAGCGCGGCGTCGTGCGACGTCCCGCGGTCGCGGCGACGGCCCCGCGGCGCCGCGATGGTCCCCAGCAGGGGCGCGCCGGCCACGGCCGGCAGGTCGGCCGGCTCCCGCAGCCGGTCGTCCAGGCGGTCCCGGGCGAAGCCGGCCGCGAGGCCGGCGATCAGCCCCGACAGCAGGGCGGCCACGAGGCCGGGCAGGAGCGGGATCAGCGGGTCGGGCTCCGGGGGGCTGGCGGGCCCGACGATCGTGCCCGCGTCGCCTCCGAGTGTCCGCAGCAGTGACAGCTCCAGCTGCAGGCCCTCCACCTGGCTCTCGAGCAGGTCCACGCGACCCCGTGCGCGGGCGGTGTCGCTGGCCGCGCCGGACCTCCGCAGCGCCGCCTCGGCCCGGTCCAGCGCCCGGCCGCGTCGCAGCAGCTTGCGCTCGAGGCCGCGCACCTGGGCCTCGGTGGCGGCCTGGGCCAGCCGCTGGCGGTAGGCGAGGTAGGCCTCGCCGAACGCCTGCGCCCCCTGCCGCGCCCTGGTGGGGTCACCGGCCCGGAACGACAGCTCCAGGATCTCGGTGTCCGCAGGCGCCTCGACGCTCAGCTGCTCGAGGAGCTCCTCGACGCTCCCCCGGTAGCCGATCACCCGCTTCACCCGCGCCCCGACGGCCCGGGAGCTGAGCACCTGGCGCTCGGTCGCGACGTTGACCAGGTCCGAGACCGGCGTGGAGTCCTCCTGCGGTCCCCGGGCCGCGGGACCGGCGAGCACGCGCACCGACGACTCGTAGCGGTCCGGTGCCAGCAGCAGCGCCAGGACCACGAGGAGCACGCCCAGCAGCCCCACCCCGGCGACGACCCAGCGCTGGCGGCGGACCACCGCCAGGTAGTCGCGCAGCCCACGACCATCCCATGTGTCCCATGCGCCCGCTTCGGTCATCGCAGGACCTCCTTGCCCGTCACGTGCCGGCGTCGTCACAGGCCCCTCCCGAGCGTGTTGGCCGCGGTGAGGACCGCCCGGGCCGGCATGAGGCCGCTCAGCACCAGCAGCGACACGTAGGCGCGTCGCTCCCGCCAATTCAGGCCCAGCGTGCGTCGCACCAGCCGCCAGGCCTCGCCCCGGTGGGCCAGCGCCGCGTGGGCGAAGGCCATCTGGCCGTAGAGGCGGGCCAGCCCCTTGGGCTCGTCGCGGAACTCCGGATGCTGGTCGATCAGGTGCTGCAGCGCGGCGACGATGGTCTCCCAGCGACCGGCGAAGAACGAGGTCCGCCCCCACAGGACCCGGGCCAGCGGCTTGCGGACGACCACCACCGGTCCGTGCCGGGCCGCCCGCAGCAGCAGGTCGTAGTCCTCGGCGTAGCTGCCCGGAAGCCGCTCGTCGATGAGCCCGATGCGCCCCCGCAGGTCGTCGCGGCGCACGAGGAAGGTACAGGGGCCGGCCTCCATGACGCGGGAGCGCAGCAAAGTGGTGAGGGAGAGCTCGGACCGGTCGGGGACGCGCCGGGTGACGCGCCTGCCGAAATGGACATAGACCCCGTGCGCGACGAGGCTCGCGTCGGGGCGGGCGTCCAGCAGCCGCACCTGCTCGGTCAGCTTGGTCGGCAGCCACGTGTCGTCGTCGTCGCAGAAGGCGACCAGGGGCTGGCCCGCGGCGAGGATCCCCGTGTTGCGGGCGCCGGCCAGGCCGGGGGTCCGCTCGTTGCCCAACACCCGGACGGGCAACCCGGCGCGGTCCTCCAGCGTCGGGTCCGGTGTGCTCTGGTCGAACACGACGATGCACTCCACCGGCCCCGGGTAGTCCTGGGCCGCCACCGCGTCGAGGGTCCTGGCCAGCAGCTGCGGGCGGGAGCGGGTCGGGATCAGGACGGAGACACCGGGCCATTCGGCGCCCGACGCCGGCGCGGGCGGCGTGACGTCCATCAGGTGACGCCTCCTGCCACGTGCTGGCTCCTTCCAGGGCGACTGGAGCGCCGGCGCAGCGCCGCTGATCCGCACACCCCACACGTCGGCAGACCCGGGGCCTGCCTGTAGGTGGCGAATATAGCACGCAACGTAAAGGCTAGATGACTGTGTGTAGCCCCAGCTTCCGCGAGTGGAGGGTCACCAGCGCAACATCGCCTCGGTCACGGGGACGAACAGGCGCGGGGGGAGGTTGTCGTCGATGCACAGGACGCCGTCGGTGCGACCCCGCACCTGGGCGACCGGCAGGGCCGGGTCGTTGACGTCGGCGATCGACAGGGTCGGGATGCCCCGCTCGACGGCGGCTCCGGCCATGCCGTGATCGCCCACGACGAGATCGGGGCGGCGGCTGTCCAGCGCGTCGAGCATCGCCTCCATGTACACGCTGCGGTGGGTATGCAGCAGCGCCGCGCCGTCGAACAGGCAGGCGACGCCGTCGGTGAAGCGCACGCCGCGGGGCCGGCCGCGCTGGTCGTGACGGACGAAGGCGTCGTCCAGGGGCGTGAGCAGCTCGCTGTCGGCGGACTGCAGGGCCCGGGCGATCGCCGTGTAGTGGGCCAGCAGGCCCGTGGGGTGCCCCGTGGCCAGCAGCACCCGCGCCCCGCCGGACTCCGCGAGCGCCGCCAGCGCCCGGCGCTGGCGGTCGACGGCCAGCAGGGTCAGGTCCGGGTCGATCCAGCCGGGGCCGTCGAGCTCGTCGGGGCCGGTGCGGACCTGGCCGCACAGGGCCCGGACCGCGTCGAGCGCGTCGTCGGCGGTGGCGGTCCGCCAGTCCGACAGGCCGAAGTGGTAGTCGTCGTGGCCGGCGGCCATCTTGGCGCAGTTCTGGACGGTCGACCGCGGGCTCGTGGCCACGCGCCCGGCCAGACCCGACGAGACGAGGTGGCGGCGCAGCGCCACCGTCTCCTCCCGGGCGGCCGCCGGGGCCTCGCGGCGGTCCCGGCGCCTCACGACAGCCGGTCGAGCAGACCGAACGCCTCGCGCTTGAGGGACTCGACGGCGGCGCGCGCGTCGCGGCGCACGGACGCCACCCGCTCGGGCGCCATGCGCACCGGCCCGTCGTGGAAGACGGCCGGCGGGCGCTGGCCGACGGCCTCCTCCGCCTCGCGCAGCCAGCCCCAGGGCACCTCATCGGGCAGGGACTGGCCGCTGAGCTCGGCGAAGTAGATCGTCCAGGCGCGGGGCACGACCGACGCGATCTGGTAGCCGCCGCCGCCGGTCGCCACCCAGCGGCCGCCCGCGTGGGTGTGGGCCAGCGCGTGCAGCCGGCTCGCGATCCGCTCGTAGTCGTCGGTGACCAGCGCCAGGTGGGCCAGGGGGTCGGTGGCGTGCGTGTCGCAGCCCAGCTGGGTGACGAGCACGTCCGGGCCGAACGCGTCCAGCGCCGGCGGCACGACCGCCTCGAAGGCCTCCAGCCAGACCTCACCGGACGTCATCGGCGGCAGCGCCACGTTCAGCGAGGTCCCGCGTGCGTCCCCGGCGCCCACCTCGTCGGCGAACCCGGTGCCGGGGAACAGGTAGCGGCCGGACTCGTGCAGGCTGACCGTCAGCACCCGGGGGTCGTCGTAGAACAGCGCCTGCACCCCGTCTCCGTGGTGCGTGTCGACGTCGACGTAGCCGACCCGGCGCGCGCCGTGACGCAGCAGCCAGTCGATGGCGAACGCCGGGTCGTTGTAGATGCAGAAGCCCGAGGCCCGGTCGGGCATGGCGTGGTGCAGGCCACCCGCCGGGCTGAACGCGTGGGCGACGGCGCCCTCCCAGACCGCCCTGGCGGCCGCGACCGACGCGCCGCAGACCTCCAGCGACGCCTCGTGCATGCCGGCGAACACGGGGTTGTCGCCCAGGCCCAGGCCGAAGCGCAGGTCGCCGGCCCGGTCGGGCTGGCGGGACTGGCGCCGTACGGCGTCGACGTACCCGGGAGTGTGCAGCCGGGTGACGTCGTCGTCGCCGAAGGGCTCCGGCGGCAGCGTGAGCGCCTGCCCGGGCCCGGTGAGGCCGCACGCCTCGATGAGCGTGACGGTGAGCTCGACACGGATCGGCTTCAGCGGGTGCTCCGGGCCGAAGTCATAGGACAGCCGCTGCCCGGAGCGCCAGATCAACGCGGTCGGCGCCCGCCCGCCCTCACCGACTCCCATGGGGACGCAGCCTACTCGTAGCGAAGCGCGACCACCGGATCGAGCCGCCCCGCCCGCCGTGCGGGGAAGACCCCGAAGACGACGCCCACGACCAGGCTCGTGCCGAACGCCAGCGCGATGCTCCAGCCGGTGATCGTCGCCGGCAGGGGCGTGAATCGCTCGGCCGCCTGGGCCAGCCCGACGCCGACGCCGATCCCCAGCACGCCCCCCACGCCGCAGAGCACCACGGCCTCGACCAGGAACTGGCGGGTGATGTCGCGGCTGCGCGCGCCCAGCGCCTTGCGCAGGCCCACCTCGCGGGTCCGCTCGGAGACGCTGACGAGCATGATGTTGCTCACGCCGATGCCGCCGACGAGCAGGCTGATGCCGGCGATGGCGGCGAGCACGCCGGTCAGGGTGGACAGGATCTCCCCGGCGACGCCGAGGATCTCCTCCTGGCTGAGGATGCTGAAGTCGCCGGGCTCCAGCGACAGGCCCAGCTCCGAGGCGATCTCGCCGCGCACGTCGTCCAGCGCCTCGGCCTCGGGGACCTCCACGAAGACCGTATCCACCCGGAGAGTGCCGAACAACCGCTGCGCGGCGGTGACCGGCAGCAGGACCTGTGCGTCCCGGTCCACGCCGAGCGTCGCACCGAGCCGCCCCACCACCCCGATGACGCGGAACCGCAGCCCGCTGATGCTCACCGTCCGCCCGATGGGGTCGACGGCCCCGAACAGCCCGGTGGCGGCGCTGGAGCCCAGCACGGCCACGCGGTTGCCCATGGCGACGTCGGACTCCGTGACGAACTCGCCGCGCACCACCCGGCGGTTGAGCACCTCGTCGAACGTCTCGGTGACGCCCAGCACGCTGGCGAAGGTCGACACGTCGTCGGCGCGCACCGTCTCGCCGCTGACGAGGTTCGCGCTGACCAGGGCGCGCCCGTACAGCCGGCGCTCGAGGTCGCCGACCGTCTCGAGCGTGAACTTGCTGACCGTCGGGGCCTGGCCGAACTCGAACCCGCCGGGCGCGACGATGAGCAGGTTGGAGCCGAGGTCCTCGATGCCGGCGCTGACCTCGTCGCGTGCGCCCGTGCCGATGGCCACGAGCAGCACCACCGACATGACGCCGATGACCACTCCCAGGACGGTCAGGGACGACCGCAGACGGTTCGCGGCGATCGCCCCGAGGGCGACCTTGAACGCCTCGGCGAGGCTCACGGCGGGCCGCTTTCCAGCACGCCGTCGCGGACATGGACACGTCGGGGCGTGAGCGCGGCGACCTCGGGGTCGTGTGTGATGACCACGACCGCCATGCCCCGATCGGCGTTCAGCGTCCGCAGGATGGCCAGCACCTCCTCCCCGGTGGCGGTGTCGAGGTTGCCGGTGGGCTCGTCGGCCAGCAGCAGGCGCGGGTGGGTGACCAGCGCGCGGGCGATGGCCACGCGCTGGTGCTCCCCGCCGGACAGCTGCGCGGGCCGGTGCCGCAGGCGGTGGCCCAGTCCGACGGCCTCCAGCGCCTCGCGCGCGCGCTCGCGCCGCCGGCGGCGGCCGACGCCGGCGTAGACGAGCGGCAGGGCGACGTTTGCCAGCGCGGGGGTGCGCGCCAGCAGCTGGAACTGCTGGAAGACGAAGCCGATGTGGCGGTTGCGCAGGACCGCAAGCTCGGTGTCGGACAGCCCGGCGGCGTCGCGCCCGTCGAAGCGGACCGAGCCGCTCGTCGGGCGGTCCAGCGCGCCGAGCAGGTGCAGCAGCGTCGACTTGCCCGAGCCGCTCGGCCCGACGATGGACACCAGCTCGCCGGACTCCACCGCGAGGCTCACCCCCCGAAGGGCGTGCACGGTGGTCCCGTCGTCGCTCGCGCCGCGGCGGCGCCCCCGTCCCCCCAGCCGGTAGCTGCGCGTGACGTCGCGGACCTCGACGACCGGCGGCGGCCGCTCCGTCTCCCGGTCCGGGGAGGCCAGCGCCCGCTCGTTCACGCGCTCACCCGCCCACGCGCCTGGCGGCGCTCATCCACGTTCCCGCCCGCCCACGCGCCTGGCGGCGCTCACCGGGTCGCCGTCAGACAGGCCCTCGGACCCGGCGACGATGACGCGGTCGCGCGGGGTGACGCGGCCGGTGACGGCGGCGAGCCGCTCGTCGACCGCCCGCACCCTGACGGGGACGGAGCGGGCGACGCCGCGGCGAACGGTGAACACGACGGTCCGCTGGCCCTCGCGCCGAAGGGCGGGTGACGGCACGGTCGTGCGGGACCGCACCCTGCGGGTGACGATCTCGGCGCTGGCCGTCATCCCGACCCGCAGGCCGCTGCGCGACGGCGAGGACGGCCCGCGCCCGGCCTCCACGCGCAGCAGGCGGACGCGGGTCGGGTAGCCGACGCCGCCGGTCGCCGTCTGCTCGGCGGCGACGCCGACCCCCTCGACCCGACCGACGATGGTCGCGTCGGGGAGCGCGTCCACGAGCACCTCCACGCGCTGGCCCGGCCGTACCCGGGGGACGTCCACCTCGTCGACGTCGGCGGTGACGTACAGGCCCGACAGGTCATAGACGGTGAACAGCGTCTGCCCGGCCACGACGGGGGCGCCCACCCGCAGCGTGCCGTCCCCACCGGGCGTGGCCA